>JALTKC010000461.1 GCA_027076245.1 Gammaproteobacteria bacterium | reverse complement strand
CATCACTGATAACTAATATGATTTTGGCCAGCAAACATATTAATGCTCTTAAACAACAGGGCTTTATTATTGCACTGGATGATTTTGGCAGCGGCTATTCATCCATCAGTTATTTATCGTCCATGCCCGTTGATATTGTTAAGTTTGATATATCCCTGATCCAGCAACTGGGCAATAAAAAACAATACAGCATTATTCATCATCTGGCGGATATGATTCATGAAACCGGCCATGAACTGGTGGCCGAAGGTATTGAAACAGAACAGGTGCATAAAACCATCAGCAGGATGAAATTCCACTACGCTCAGGGTTATCTGTACGGCAAACCCACTCAAGAGCCTGCCAGATTATCGGCTGAACAGCCTTCTTAAACTGATTATACCGCTTATATTTTTTGGAGAATAAAACATGGACAGACATTTATCTTTATCTCAGGCAGCCAGGCTTATTGGCGTTAAACGGGGAGATATTCAAAAGAAAATTCAGGAAAACAAACTGAAAGTGATGGAAGGTACCGTGACGCTTTCAGATTTGAAAAAGGCTTTTCCTGAAGCCCAGTATGAAGATAATACCATGCTTGAGAAAGTAGAAAAGTTTATGCGCGATGCCGTACATAAAATGGCTCAGAGTGAACGGGAAGGCGCACAGATTGATGCTTTAAGCCGGCGCCTGGTAAAAATGAATCAGGAACTGGCTGATGAACGCAAGCGGGCAGAAAAAATGGAAGAGCTTATTGATGCCCTGAAACACCGTTTAATGGCAATCAATCTCGGGGGTGACCCGGCACAGGCACTGGAAGAATGTAAAGACTGGTTTCATGCTGAAGTTCGAAACCTTGAAATAGAAAAAATGGTCACCCCCATTGAACAGATGGAGCAGCAGATCCATCAATTTATGCTGCCTCATGTCCGCCTGCTTCCCAGCCGTCATGACTTTACCTCAGACAAATCTGAAACCCTGCTGGAGTCAGCCCTGCGCAGTGGTCTGGCGGTAGATTACGGCTGTAATAATGGTAAATGTGGCAAATGCAAGGCCAGACTGCTGTCCGGCAAGGTGGAAAAAACATCCCATCAAGATTATGTGTTTTCAGAAAGTGAAAAAGCTCAGGGGTATATTCTGACCTGCTCCAACCGGGCCATTACGGACATTACCCTGGAGACAGAAGAAGCCGTCAGCGCCGATGATATTCCATTACAGAGCATCACCGCAAAAGTGAAGAAACTGCAGAAGATTAATGATCATGCCATTATTATGACCCTGCGCCCCCCTCGCAGTCAGCGCCTGCGCTTTCTCGCCGGCCAGCATATTGAACTGATCATCCCCGCAGGAACCGGCGGCAGTGAAACTGTTCTGCAGGCTGAATATTCCATTGCCAGCTGTCCCTGCGAACCCAGCACCCTGGAATTTCATATTCCTGTTAATGATCAGAGCAATTTTGGCCAGGCCATTATCAAGCACGTTAAAAACAACGATACTCTAAAATTAAAAGGCCCCTACGGCAGTTTTGTTCTGGATGAGGACTCACCCAACTCACTGATTTTTGTTGCCTGGGATACCGGGTTTGCACCCATCAAAGGGCTTATAGAACATGCCATGTCACTGGATAATGCTGACACCATTCATTTATACTGGATGACACGTAAGGTCGAGGAACACTACCTGGAAAATCTGTGCCGCTCATGGAACGATGCCCTGGACAATTTTACCTATACCCCGATTGTTCTGGAACCCAAAACCGATGTGGTGGCGGAATCCTTAATCAAACACCTGCATAATGAGCACAGGCATCTGCATAATTTTGATTTGTACATTTCCGCACCTGGGCATCTTAACCACCTGTTAAAGCCCCTACTGCTGGCCAATGGTGTAAAAACAGAAAACCTGCATTTTGAAAGCACCTTTCACGGCGATGAAATCAGCGATTAACCCTACTTTTTAAACCTAAATAAATCCCCCTTTCTCAAAGGGGGACACACGGGATTTAATCTTTTATTTTCAACAAGCAGAAATCAATCCGGAATTTTAGCCCTTAATTCATCCCGGTCAAACCACCAGTTACCATCACCGACAATGGCACCGACCACCAGCCCCATACGGGGCAGAAACACATCGGGATCTCTTAATTCCAGCTTGTCCATCCAGACATCCAGCCCCATCTGAGTTTCCACCTTACTGTGCCGCTCAGCCACTTTGGCAATCATATTAGCAGTGATCACTTTCAGATCTTCTTTCTTACGACCCTCGGTGCGGTGATCCACAATAAAGTGTGCTGTCACTGCCGCCAGGGCGGCACCGTCGGCATCATCCGGAGTTTCATTAATCACATAATTGAGCATATTAATGGTATATTCCGGCTCAACAGGATAAGTCACCGACAGCCAGACACCATGCCCCAGGGCAACAATGGAGGACGGAAGTTCGGTCTGGTACAGCAAATCGCAGGCTTCAATGGCCATCTGCCACTCTTCATTAGCAATGCAGATATCAAAGGCTTCCTTGGCATGATTCCAGACATCACTCATCTGGGTCATGCCCAGTTCAGCATTGGCCAGATCCAGCAGCACTCGGGCTTTTTCCATCGGGGCAACCACTTTAGGTAAAGCCGCCAGCTTATCTGAAAACTCCTGTACCTTCTGGGCCAGAAACTCACGGGTTTCCTTGGCATCAGAGGTCTCAATTGGGCTGTCTATTTCCTGTTTTTCCTGATTCATGTATTACTCCAGAGCTAATATGACTCCAAAATTATGGCGCTTTAGGCCAGGGATTAAGGGGGAATGTAACTGACTTAATTGGGGATAAACAGTCAGGTTTCAAGCGAAAGACTTAATAATTTGCTGCGGATCTGCTCTAAACGGTCCTGATAAATGCCTGAATTATCCTCAGCAGATAAAGAATTCAGTAAATCCTCACTCTGCTGCACAATTTCTTCTAACTGCTCCTTATCAAATAAGGTCAGTGCCGCTTCCAGTGACTCTTCAGATTCACTCAGTAAAGTCGGCACCAGTTGATCCCCGGCAATGGGAGAGCGAGCTTTAAGCAGATCCGCAATAACCGGAAAACGCAGTAAATGATAATGGGTTTTGCGGGCCAGGGCTTCCTCATGCAGATTCTGTTCAGCTTCAGCATCGCCCTGAGCTCCCTGCCAGATAGAGGCCATAATCACCTCTACTAACCGGGTAATGGCCTGCTTTTCTGCCTCATGCTCCCCACCCAGACCGCTGCAGACTTCATAGGCATGATCCAGACGGGCTTTCAGTTCCAGCAAAACTTCACTGTCTTCATTAGGCTTTAATTCAGCCACTTCTTCCACCAGCTTAACAAAAGACTGGCCGAATTCTTCCTGCTCTTTTTCATCCATAAAACGGGCACCGCTTAAACGCTGCTCATCAAACTCCCGCACATTTTTATCAAACAACGGATTCTGATACTGCCGCTTCAGGTGCCGCTCCCGCATACCGGGACAGGGTAAAAATTCCAGAGTCATTCAACTACCTTTTTCACAACCTATATCACAATTAATTCAAAGCCTGTTCCACAGACTATTTCCACCATCCCCCCTGGGAGCGCGGGCATCCTGCCTGCGTCAGATTTTAATGCATCACCGGCGGCTTAGGATGAAACTCCAGTTTCTGCCCTTCCGGTTTGATTTCATCAAAAATAAACTCCACCCCGATTTTACTACCGGATTCACTCTCTTTTACCTTGGCCTTTGCCTGTTTCAGATCCGGCATCCGGTCCACCAGGTAGGAAAACAGTATAATGGCTGTCTTATCATCTTCTTTTTGCAGTGCCTGCACCAGATTCAGAGCCACAAACTGGGTTTTCTGTTCCAGGTCTGGCTGCTCCACCTTCTGCCCCGCCAGCATAAAGCCTTCTTCCAGAGTTTTATCCATATCGTCCAGATAATTCTTCTGCTGATCCGTCAGGGCAATCGAACGGTCATAAGTTAAAACTTCCTGCCCCTCCAGTAAAAACGAGACTTTTTCAGATCCGCTTGCTTCAGACATGGCTTTCCTCTTTATTCAGATAAAAAAGTTATTCAGTTAATAATATGCTTTTGACAGTTTTTTCTGACTGACATATAGACAAACTTTAGAAGATGGTAAAATTAGTTAGAAATAACAGAAAATAGATGATACAATAAAACCTGACTAAAATACTAGGACTTTAAGCCTTTAATCAGGCAAAACAGGCAACACAATATGACAGCACAACCACAAAACGAATTGTCCGCAGAGGATTATAACATAAAAGTCACCAATGCCGTGATGCACATTATGGACCAGTGGCAACTGGACGGTGAACATATTCTCTCCATTATGGCATTACCCAAAAATGTAAAAGTCCGTCACCTGAGCCAGTTCAGGCACGACACCGCATTTCCGGACACCCCTGAAGTACAGGAACGTCTGCGTCATATTCTGGGTATTATTGATGCACTGTCCACCAGTTATCCGACCAACCCCAAAATGTCCCTGTTCTGGATGACCCGTGCCAGCAAAAAATTTAAAAACCGTTCCCCTATTCAGGTCATGGTAGAAGATGATTTAGAAGGCATTATCCAGATCCGCAAGCATCTGGACTGCAGTTACGACTGGTTTGGTGACTCAAACTAAGCCCCTACCCTGGAGCCTGGACATACATTTCTTAAAAATGCATTTTAAACTTGGGAGTGCGGGCATCTTGCCCGCATCAGAAATAACGTACAAATCGGATTATTAACGTGGGCAGGATGTCCACGCTCCCAGGAAATGACTCTATTTTAAAGCCTACTTTCCAAAAAAGAAAATAAACAGACGAACACTATTTAGTCACCAGAATATCCTGCATAATTAAATACTGCAGATCCGAACCATAAAACATATTCAGTGCATCCTCCGGCGTACAGACCACCGGCTCACCCCGTCGGTTCAGGGAAGTATTCAGCACCACACCATTGCCCGTTAACACTTCAATTTCTTTTAATAAAGCATAATACCTCGGATTAACCGATTCTTTTACCGCTTGGGCACGGGCCGTACCGTCTTCATGCACCACTTCCGGCACCCGCTCTGCCCAGCCGTCATTAACCTCAAAAGTAAAGGTCATAAAAGGTGCAGGATGGTCTGTTTTCAGCATTTGAGGCGCTACCGTATCGAGCATACTAGGACAGAACGGACGCCAGCGCTCACGGAATTTAATCTGCTCATTAATTCGGTCTGCCACACCGGGAATACTGGGACAGCCTAAAATACTGCGTCCGCCTAATGCCCGGGGACCAAATTCCATACGCCCCTGAAACCAGGATACGGGATTGCCATCAGCCAGGATCCTGGCAATGGTTTTAGGTACTTCGTCTATCTGTTTATATTTAACGTCCTGACCATGCTCACTCTGGTATTTCTGACAGGCTTCAATGCATTGTTCATTAGTAAATTCCGGCCCCAGGTAAACATGCTCCATTTTTTCCAGCTCAATGCCTTTAGAAGCAATGACATAAGAAGCCGCACCAATGGCGGTTCCGGCATCCGAGGCCGCCGGCTGAACAAACAGCTCTTTTACCTCATCCCGGGCAATAATTTTCTGGTTCAGTTTAACATTCAGGGCTGCACCACCAGCAAAGGTAATCTTACCCGTTTCCTTAATAATATCACCCAGATAATGATCCATTAATTTAAGCGAAATGTCCTCAAACAGTTTCTGCATAGAGGCGGCATAATCCACATAGGGATCATCAATTTCATCCCCTTCCCGTTTCGGGCCCAGCCAGTCAATCAGGGCGGGAGAAAAATAATAGCCCTTGCCGTTTTCCTTATAACGCCGGGTACCAATAACATTAACCAGTTTGGTATTTACCCTGAAGTCTTTACCGTCAAAATCAATCAGGCGGGAAAAGTCGTATTTATTGGGGTCACCGTACGGTGCCATACCCATCACTTTAAATTCACCATCAAGCATTTCAAAGCCCAGGTATTCAGTAATAGCACCATACACACCGCCCAGTGAATCCGGATCGTAAAATTCCTTAATTTTATGGATTTTACCGTTTTCCCCATAACCGAAAAAAGTTGTGGCGTATTCACCCTTACCATCAATACCCATAATAGCGGTTTTCTCTTTAAAACCACTTAAATGGTAAGCACTGCTGGCATGGGCCAGATGGTGTTCCACTGACTCAAACTGAATGGCCGACCAGTTAATGCCGACTTCTTCACACATGGCCTTAATATAACCGACATAACGGCGATAACGGCGGTTACCATTAAACAGGGCATCTAATGCCCGGTCCGGTGCATACCAGTAGCGTTTGGCATAATGCCAGCGGGCCGGGGATGACAGGGGAATTTCCGCATAAGGAACGGCGACAATGTCAATTTGATCAGGCGTAATACCCGCATATTCCAGACAGAAGCGGGTGGCATGTACCGGCATTTTACCCTTGGCATGTTTATCCCGAATAAAACGCTCTTCTTCAGCAGCAGCGACCAGCTTGCCGTCAAAAAACAGGGCGGCAGAGGGGTCATGATTCAGGGAACCGGAAAGCCCGAGAGTGATTAGCGGCACTGATTATTCCTTCTACGACAGTGATGATTAAGATTAAGTGCGCTATTTTAGCAATTATTTGATCAGGAAGTAATAGCGGACATATTTTTTAACATTTGCTGTAAATCAGCCTGCCACTGCACGGGTTTAAGACCCAAATTCTGCTGTAGTTTTGTTCCGTCCAGTTTGGAATTAGCCGGACGCTTCACCGGTGTGGGAAACTCTGATGAGGGGATCGGGTTCAGCTGCATGGTCTTATTAATTAAACCTAGTTTTTCGGCCTGTTGAAATATCTCTGTGGCAAATTCAAACCAGGTCACACCCGGTTCACTTTGCAGATGGTAGGTTCCCCAGGGAAAGCCAGGCTGATTAAAATTATCCACTTCCAGAATGGACAGCAGAGTCTGACTGATGGCTCTGGCGGATGTCGGGGCACCAAACTGATCATTCACAATACTTAACTCATTCCGCTGTTCTGCCAGCCTGAGCATGGTTTTAACAAAATTATTGCCCTGCTCCCCAAATACCCAGCTTACCCGCAAAATTATATGTCTGGGCCAGATAGCCTCAATGGCCTGATCACCCTGCAGCTTTGAGGCACCGTAAACCCCGGTGGGATTGGGCGTATCAGATTCCGTATAGGGTGAATTTTTTTCCCCGTCAAAAACATAGTCTGTAGAAATATGCAACAAGGGTATGGTCAACTGTTGACAGGCTCTGGCCAGGTTCTCACTGCCCTGAGTATTAACAGCATAAGCCTGCTCTGACTCCTGTTCGGCTTTGTCCACAGCGGTATAAGCGGCCGCATTGATAATGACATCCGGGTGTATTTGCTCAACTTTTTGCATCAGCGGCTCAAAACGTGTGATATCCAGCTCCCGGGAACCGAATCCATACACCTCATAGCCTCTGGCCTGAGCATCTTTGACCAGCTCACTGCCGACCTGCCCTTTAGCTCCGGTGATCAGTAGTTTCATAAATTTCAGCCGTATAAGTTAGTGGAATAGTCAAACAGATCAACCGCATCCTGCAGTAAAGGCTGGTTTTTATCCTTATCGGATAAAACCAGTTCAGAAGCCGCAATTTTCCAGTCAATCCCAAGCTGTGGATCATCAAATTTTATGCCCCGATCACATTCAGGAGAGTAGTAATTATCTACTTTATAGGAAAAAATCGCTGTTTCTGACAGCACCACAAAACCATGGGCAAAGCCTCTGGGAATAAACAACTGGTGTTTATTTTCAGCCGATAATTCCTCACAAACATGCTGACCAAAGGTGGGCGAACCTTTGCGAATGTCCACCGCCACATCCAGCACCCGCCCTTCAATAACCCTGACCAACTTACTTTGGGCATACGGAGGTAGCTGATAGTGCAGCCCCCTTAAAACCCCGTAACTGGAACGGGACTCATTATCCTGAACAAAGGCCGTTTTAATACCGGTTTGAGCCTCAAAAGTGTCAGTCCGAAAGGTCTCAACAAAATAACCCCGTTCATCACCAAATACTTTGGGCTCAATTAAGATAACATCAGCAATCGCTGTTTTTGTGTATTTCATTGTTTATATCTGTTTTTAAGCTGAAAAACCGCAACCTTTACAACCCGTAACTGCCAGATGGCCTCCCCCTGACCAGCTTGTACCGCACCTGGCGCATCAAACCCTCTATAAGCACAGGAAATTTAATAAATAATAAGCCAAATTTAGAAAAATTGTAGCTTAAAACATAGAGAGACTTTTTCTATAGGCTAAATTTGGGCCATAAAAATTATCAAACAGGCATAAAAAAAGCAGAGGTTTGTAAGTCTCTGCTTTTTCTAAAGAAATTTGGTAGCGGGGGCAAGATTTGAACTTACGACCTTCGGGTTATGAGCCCGACGAGCTACCAGGCTGCTCCACCCCGCAACTGATGGAGGGTATTATACGGTCTTTTTTTTAAGATGCAAGGGGTATTTAATAAATGGGTAATATTTAAAAAAATCACTAAGCCACCAAAACCTTATATTACAAGCACTCATTAGGATTCAGACAACTATTAATTTATTACGGGCTTCAATTATTTTTATATTCTGTAAATTTGTTGCTATCCTGCGTTAACAAGTGCATAAGTTTGGGGTGAATAAATAGTTTTTCACGTCCCGCCTTAATTTCTTTCAAAACACCAGCTTTACATAATTGCTTGAGGTAGACAGATGCTGTTTGTCGCTTGGCAATATCAGCCTCCACCAGATTAGCAATTCGGCAGTATGGTTGCATAAAGATTAGTTCCACTAATTCACGGCTGTAAATGGATGGCAGTTCATGGCGTACATAATCAGCTGTGTACTCCATTAATTTTCGAATAGCAACTATTTTATTTCGTGTCCAGTTGGAAGTTTGTTCAATGGCATCTAATAAATAGAGAATCCATTGCTCCCATTGTTGCTTTGTGGTGACTTCGAGCAAGTACTGATAATACATGCTTTTGTTCTGGATGATATAGCGGCTTAAATAGAGTATGGGAATATCCAGCAAACCCTGTTCGATTAGAAACAGAAGGTTGAGCACTCTGCCAGTACGTCCATTACCATCGGTAAAAGGATGAATAGCTTCAAACTGGTAATGAGTGACTGCCATGCGTATCAACGGTTCAATATCAGGATGGTTGTGAACAAACTGTTCCCAGTTTGCCATTAATTCTCGTATCTTTGCTTCCCCTTCTGGTGGGGTATAGATGGTTTTACCTGTTACTTCATTAGCCAGTGCGGTACCGGGAACACGGCGGATTTCCATGTTTACTCCTTTGATAGTGGTGCACACTTCAACGGCTGTTGCAGTACATAAAGGCCGGTTTTCTAATGCTCGGTAGCCTTGATATAGTGCTGTTCGATAACGAAAGGCTTCTTTGGTAGCTTGATCGGCCTGGCTATTCTGATGTTCTGCAAATTGAAATAATTTGTCTGTTGTAGTGACAATATTTTCAATTTCCGAACTGTCTCGCGCTTCCAGAAGTGGGATAGTGTTAATAAGCACAGCCTGATTAGGGATAAGACCACCCGCCTGTTTAAGCTCTGCTAATGCTGCACGCGCTGTAATACATTTTTTGAGAATTGTTTTACTCTCAATTTCGGCCTGAGGCGGTAGTGGTGGCAATTGATTATAGGGATTATCAGGATCAAAGGTAATCATATGTTTATCGTTTTATACTTCTTCAATATATTTTCATCATATGTTGAAGTCATCGACACATCAAGGCAAATTGTCGAAATATTTAGATTTTTTCGACATATTTAATAAGGTGTCAGCCTGTTATTCATCAATATCTCTGCTGTTTTTAAAGCATTTATTTACGTTGCCGCTGTCGCTCGCTTCACATAGCTCAGGGCAACTGCGTCGCTGATCCGTCCTGCACTCTGTGTACCCTAAAGGGCAAAAGTCGGGTCTTAAAGCTGATCTGGCGGATAAGAGTCTTCGACCCTTCCTGCTTTGTCATTGAAACTCCAGGCCTGTTATAACGGGTTAAAAAAACCAATATCCAGTCGGTCAATAAACCAGTAAAATGCAATTGCGGCAATGACCATGGAAGCAGGATTAATAACTAATGTCTTATACCATGGCCGTTTGCCAAACCAGAGACCTATCAATAGCCAGGCCACAACTAAAATAGCCAGCTGACCTAATTCAACACCAATATTAAAACTAATCAGGGCGGTTGCAAACGCATAGTCCGGCATACCAAAGTCAGCTAACATATTGGCAAAGCCAATACCATGTAACAGACCAAATGCAAAAACCAGTATTAACCGGCTTTTTTGTAATTTACGGGAAAAAACATTCTCAATGCCCACATAAACAATAGAAAGAGCTATTAAAGGCTGTACAATTTGTTCTGGCAAATCAAGCACGCCGTTCATAGCCAAACCAAGGGTAATGGTATGGGCTATTGTAAACATGGTGACCTGCCACAATAATGGCCGAAAGGCACTGGAAAACAGAAACAGACCTAAAATAAAGAGAATATGATCCATTCCTTTGGGGAGGATATGTTTAAAGCCCAGTTCAATATAATTAAAAACGGTTTTATAGAGGGGTTTATGGGCAACCACTTCGGTCAGCGACATCGGTTCGCTGTATTTGTCCTCTCGTATCCATTGCCATTCTGACCAGTGGTACAGCTGTTTTTTCTGATTAACCTGTTTTAGCCTGACAACACTATCACCAAAGGCCAGCGGATAATAATTTTGTAATGACTGTGCAGACAGATCCACTTTGCCTGCCAGGTCAATAACACTGATTCTGGGCACTTTGGGATAACCACGTTCAGGAATTTCAACTTTTTTTATCGTCAGTGATATCTTGTCTTTATTATTATCAATAATGCTGATTTCAGCTAAAAACTTTTGTTTAAACTTATCAAATTCTTTTGCCAGCTGATCCGGATCCATATGCCTTAATTTATCGTACTCTTCCGCATTTGGAGCATCCTGGGTATTTTTATAACGACCATTAATGCCCGTAAGCAAAGCTTCAATGCTGGCACGAATATTAACATTGACATCACCATTCTCATTAACAACAATTTCAATTAATGCGGGTTTTACCAGATCAGAATAACTAAGACTACAGTAAAGCGATAAAATAAAAAATAAAATAATTTTTTTATAAAAAGACATATTTATCACTTACTATACGTGAGAAAAACTCAGAGCCAATACCATCAAAGCACTGGCACATAACCAGGATGACATTATCCGAACCGCTATTTTTTGCCAGTGTTTATGCGTTAAACTTTCCGATAATGCCATGGAATACAGAAACAGAAAATAGATACCCACCCCACTGCCAAACAGGGATACGATAGTCGATCGGATATCCAGGTCCACCTGAGCTGAGTCCAGTCCCACAATAAAACCGACGGTTGCA
>JALTKC010000460.1 GCA_027076245.1 Gammaproteobacteria bacterium | reverse complement strand
AAGGTTATCTGCTTAATCCAGATGACTGGAATGAAGAGATTTGTGAAGCATTAATTCAACAGCACGAAGCTGCAGGTCACCGACCTGTTAATGAAACAGCTCGTGGTCTAATTGAATACTTTAGAGTGTATTATGAAGATCATATGATGCATCCAACCATGCATAAGCTGCTTAAAACCTTAGGTAAAGTAAAAGGTAAGCGATTTCGCGATCAGGAAGAGTATAAAGAATTTTTATATGAACTTTTTCCTCATGGCCCTATACAGATGTTAAGTAAACTGGCAGGCTTACCCAAACCTGTTGAAGAGGTTGAATCTTGATAAAGTTATTAATTTCGCTCTTTTTATTTACTAAAAGAGCGAACTTTCTGATTTTTTGACCATTATTCTTTACACAATAAATAGATATAATTGAAATATTCAATGGTTCTAGCAGAAATCTTAATATTAATTTAAGCTTGGTCAGCTAGGATTGAATTTAAACTACTCACTCAGGAGAATAATTATGGAAATTGGCGCCAGTACTTTAGCAGCAGCCTATACGCAGGTAACTCAGGCCGCTAAACCCGTTTCGACTGAAAATGAAGCCACTGAATCCAGAAGTGCTGAAAGCAGTGAATCACGTCAGGTTCAGGTAAATGAAGGTGAAGTAAATTCAAATACAGGGCGTGTAGATGTGTATGTGTAGATGAGTTCTACACTAATTATCAAAACTGCCCTTAACTATAATGACCACGTGGTCGTCCATCCTTAAAGCAATGCCCAGCCTATCATTATTCCGCCCAGGATAATCAGTGCACCGGCTGGTGCCAGAGCATTTCTAACCCCACCAAAATACAGTGCATAACCAGCTTTCATTAAATTATTACTGCCGGAGGCAATCATAATGGCACTTATGATTTCTGTCTGGGTTATATTGTATTTACCGGTTAGAACAGACAGAATAAATGGGTCGATATCAGTAAATCCCGCAATAAATGAAAACACCTGTAAACCGGCATTACCATAATGGGCTGTAATAAACTGGGTAAGTACAATCATGATAATAAATAACAGGGTAAAGGCAAAGGCCGTTCCCAGTTCAAGCGGATTAGTATCGGACATGGACTGAGAACGGCTTTGATTTTTCTTTTCCCTTAAAAACCAGAGACTAAAAATCAGGCTGAAAAAGGAAAGTGTTATAAAAGGTATTAAAATCAATTTGCCGACCTGGCTGTTAAAGACAAAAGCAATAACAATAATCCTCAGAAACATAACCGATGTAGCAATAACAATACCAGCAGAAATTTCTTCACTATAATGGCCGGTTTCCTTCAGTTTTCTGGCCAGTACAATTGTGGTTGCTGTGGATGAATAAGTACCGCCTATCAGACCTGTCAAAAAAAAGCCTTTAGATGGAAACAGGTATTTCTGCATGATATAACCGCCATAGGAAATGGCCGATATAACGACGACCGCAAACCAGATTTTAAAGGGGGACAGGGGAATATACGGGATAATATGTGTTTTGGGTAATAAGGGTAAAATTACGGCCGAAAGCAGAATCATCTTACTGAATGTTTCAAACTCATAGACATTGACCCGTTCAGAAATCTTACGAAAGGCATTCTTCTGATTAAGAATAAATACAGTTAAAACAAAAATAAAGGCCGGCATCCAGAATGGGTAAATACTGCTAATGGCTCCCAGGCTGTAAACTAATTGTAAAATCAGAAAGGGCAGGATGCTGTACTTTTCTTTTTGTATATTCCGGTAATAAACCAGGGCATAAAAAATGGTCAGACCAATAAAGCCCAGACCATAGATAATAAGCTTGTCTGGATCAATTTTATAAAACAGGTAGCCCAGTATTCCGACAAAGGTAAAGGTGCGGGTGGTACCAAAAAATATCTGTCCCTGTTCTTTTACATACTGAATATTATAGGTTTTAATTTCCAGACCAATCAGAAAGCTGAAAATAATAGTTAACAGAAAATTAAGAAAATCCGGGGTGAAATCAGCCAAAATAAAGCCCTTAAATAATAACTATGGATTATTGAGTTTCTAACAGTTAATTTGATTGAGTCATGCTGTTCAGAATAGTATATTGGATTTATTTACAGAACACGAACCTGGATCAAGAGAATGGCAGTATTTATAAGTTAATATGGAACTTGCCTAACAACTTTTAGTCTTTTATTTATAACACTAACTTAAGCACTTACTTAAAAGATTGCTAAAAGTTTCGCGTTCTATAAAGACAGTCTGTATTCTACAGGTCATAATAATTTCATAATAGCTGAGATGCATCAATATTTCCTATTTGAACAGGATAAAACCAATGACAGATTCCAATAGCAAAGTTCAGGGACTGAGTTCTGCACAAGTTAAGGAACGTCTGCAAAAATACGGTTACAATGCTTTAGAAGAAAAAAAAGTCTCACCTTTGTTAAAGCTGCTTGGCTATTTCTGGGGGCCAATTCCCTGGATGATTGAGGTTGCGGCAATTCTGTCTGCTGTGGTACAGCACTGGCCTGATTTTTTTATTATCCTGGCCTTATTGATTTTTAACGCCGGAGTGGGTTTCTGGCAGGAATATACCGCCGGTAATGCCGTTGAAGCCTTAAAAAAACAGCTTGCTCTTAAAGCTCGGGCATTGCGTGATGGCACCTGGCAGGAAGTCGATGCTAAACAGCTGGTACCCGGTGATATTATCCGCCTGCGTTTAGGGGATGTGATCCCGGCGGATGTTAAGCTTATTGAAGGTGATTATCTCAGTGTCGATCAGTCTGCACTGACCGGTGAATCCCTGCCGGTATCCAAACAGGTGGGCGATGAAGCTTTTTCCGGTACCATAGTCAAACAGGGTGAGGTTGTGGCAGAAGTTTCGGCTACCGGATCCCGGACAAAATTTGGCCAGACCGCTAACCTTGTCGAACAGGCAAATACCGTTTCCCACTTTCAGAAGGCCGTATTAACTATTGGGGATTACCTGATCTATGTCAGTCTTGCCCTGGTTGTTATTTTAATAC
>JALTKC010000459.1 GCA_027076245.1 Gammaproteobacteria bacterium | reverse complement strand
AGAACAAAAGAAATCTGCAAAAAAAGTTAATTTAACCACTCAGAAAAAATCTGTTCAACGCTTTTATGTGCTATTAAAAGGTTATACTCAGTGGAGTGCGGCATTTAAACAGGCACAATTACTTGAAAAACAGGGAATAAAAGGAATAGAGGTAGTAAAAGGGCGTTTTGAGCGAGGTTATTCAATACAGGTTGCACAGTATGCAGATAAAAAAAGCGCCGGTAAACAATTTAATAAACTGCGTTCCATGGGACTGAGAAACGTACGTGTCTTTGCTGATAAGAGCAGTGTCTACCAGTATATTGTTACAGTACATTCTATTCGTTCCACTTCCAAAATAGCAAAAGCCGTTCAGCCAGAGACAGCAAGCCCTGCCCCGCACAGAGTCACGGAAAACAAGTCGGCAGCTAAGGCCGTAATTACTGAAACGTCAGAAAGTGCAAGCAGAGTAGATACGACTTCTGATGATGAAGAAACGATTATATTAATGTCTGATAATAGTGATTATAGTTCAACTTATGAAATCGCTTTAGAGGACGACGATTCCGACAATATTGATGCCACTGTTTGGGGTGCCAGTTTTGAACTGGAAGAAGATCTGTTTACCAGAGATGCTCAGGATGCCAGCCATTTAGAATATATCAATGCTAGAGCCTATATCGAACATTCTATAAACAGTAACTGGGAATTAAGGCTTGCAGGCCGGCTTGACGGCAGTTATCAGTCGGGAAAACACGGGGCTGATTATAATGATACTGATCTGGATTATGAAGATTCGTATTTGCGTTTTAGGAATGAAAACTACCGTATAACCGTAGGTACTCAGACAGTGCGCTGGGGTAAAGTGGATAATCTGGGACCCCTTGATAATATGGCCACACTGGATCTGTCAAGAGGTGTAATGCTGAAATGGGGTGAAAACTATCGCTCTTCTCCTGTGGTACGGGCAGAATATTTTAATGATGCTGGTAAATTTGATCTGGTTTATCTGGCAGACTTCAGAGAAGCCGAACTGGCGGATAAAGATGATGTCTGGTATCCCATAGATTTCAGAAACGGCAGAATGTTGGGCTTTGAATATAATCCAGCGATATCAGGATTAATAAAAAACGCGCGTATTGATGATGATTTCAGTGGGGATGGGGGCTGGGGTATGCGCTATTCTACCACACTGGATGCCTATGATATTGGGCTGACACTGCAGCGAATAAGATTATCCACTCCGTATTTTAAAATGAACGAAGGTATTCGTCAGCAAATACTTGCCGGGCAAATACCCAACCCGAATAGCTATCGTTATACCTTTTATGAAGAGCATCCCCGGAGCTGGGTTATCGGAGGTGATGTAGAATTTCAATGGAAAAGTGTGACCTGGAGAATGGAAGCCGGCTGGTTTTCAGACTTACCTGCAACCACTAAAACGCTTAAATATGAGACCTATGACGGCTTTAAATGGGCGGGTAGTGCTGAGTTTTATCCTGGTGACGCGGATACCCGGGTTAACTTACAATTATCCGGTCAACATATTAATGAAGATGAAAAAATACTGGATCTGGACAATGCGGTTATGCTCAGTGGTGAGGTTGAAAGTCTGTTTAACAATAACCGCTGGAAAGCAAGCGGGCGCTTTAATATTGGCCTGACTAATAAAGAATATATTCTTTCTCCGGAAATTGCTTATCTGGGGGCAGAGCCCTTTGAACTGTATACCGCTTATCATTATATGGATGGGGCAGAGCAGACCGTCGGCGGTTTTTACAAATACAATAATGTGTTAACCATAGGGATTCGGGGAAAATATTAAGCCATGAACAATGTTAGGCTTTATCTGTCCATTTTTATTTTACTTGTTCTTAATACTGTCCCTTCACTGTTTTTACCTAAATTACCTTTTAATAATGCCCCGGAAGTTTACCTGCCCAAAGACCAGCCGGCCGTCATACTGGAAAGAGCTTTAAGAAAACAGTTTCCGGATGATCAGGTCGCCATGATTCTGTTTGGCGGTACTGATCTTTATGACAATACTTTTCTTGAAAAACTGGAAGCTGCCACTCGGGTAATTGCCCGCATGGAAAATATTGACAGGGTGGTTAATGTAACAGAAATTGAACATATTAATGCGACTGAAGATGGTTTTGAAGTGACTCCCTTATTAGGGCAGCATGCACGTAAAACCATTAAATCAGCTTCAGCACGTCATGATTATGCCACAAAGGATATTGTGGCCTATGGCTCAATAGTCAGTAAGCAACCAGATTATCAGGGTATTATTCTCAGACCAACTCAACTGTCTTCGACTCTGGAGCGTATTGCGATTCTGGAGCAGGCGCATAAAATTCTTCAGCAATACCAGATAGATCAGAAAATTGTTGCAATAGCCGGGCCTATCCCTCTGGAAATCGCTCAGTTTGAGTCCATGCTCAGAGATACCATAATTTTTGTACCGGCCACGGTTATTATTGGTTTAATACTGATTTGGTTTATGTTCAGACGCTTATTGGCCGTTATTATTGCCTCTCTGGTAACAGGCGCTGTGGTAAATAGTGCTGTAATGCTTTATATCCTCTTTAATATACCCTATACGCTGGTTTCCAGTATGATTCCGCCTCTGTTATCCGCGTTAACTACTGCATTTATGATTCATTTTTACACGAATATGCAGCTGGCTTCTTCATTCTCCTATACCGGTATACAGAGAATATCTTTTGCTTTAAAACAGATTTATAAACCAGCATTTTTTACTGCATTTACTACAGTAGTCGGCTTAAGTTCACTGGGTGTCAGTCCAATTCCACCGATCAGTCATTTTGGTCTGGTTGCGGCGGCCGGCGTAGTCTTTTTGTTTTTGATAGTTATGTATATTGTTCCGCCGTTGTTTGAAAGGTTCGACAAGATAAACTGGCCAAGTGCAAACAAAAACAATTCTGTTTTAAAACATTTTTTAAAAGCTTTAGTACATCTCTCTGTACGTAAGCCATTATGGATTGTCACTATCATGTTATTTTTTATGCTGGTAGGGCTGCCCTGGAT
>JALTKC010000458.1 GCA_027076245.1 Gammaproteobacteria bacterium | reverse complement strand
CGGGGAAATCAGTAATGTCTGCACAATTACACGCCATACCAAATACTGTAACAGAAATACCGCTTCAGGATGCCTCTCTGGATATCTGGGATACCAAGTATCGTCTAAAAACCAAGGAAGGCCTGCCAATTGATGAAAATATCGATGAAACTTATAAACGTGTGGCAAGGGCACTGGCCGAAGTTGAAGAAGGCAAGAAGAACCAGGATCACTATTATAAAGAATTTTTATGGGCCTTACGTCAGGGCGTGATCCCAGCCGGTCGAATTATTTCCAATGCCGGTGCTCAGGAGCACAAGCCGGCGACATCCACCATTAACTGTACAGTTTCCGGTGCTATTGCTGATTCTATGGATGATATTCTGGGTAAGGTGCACGAAGCCGGACTGACCCTGAAAGCCGGCTGTGGTATCGGTTATGAGTTTTCTACCCTGCGCCCTAAAGATGCCTATGTATCCGGTGCCGGTGCCTATACCTCCGGCCCCCTGTCCTTTATGGATATCTACGACAAGATGTGTTTTACCGTCTCTTCTGCCGGTGGTCGCCGTGGTGCTCAGATGGCTACGTTTGATATCGGTCATCCTGATGTTATTGATTTTATCCGCGCCAAGCGTGAGGACGGTCGCTTACGTCAGTTTAACCTGTCTCTGCTGATCACCACTGAATTTGTTGAAGCGGTTAAAAATGATCAGCCCTGGAAACTGTCTTTTCCGGTCACCGACAAGGAAATTAAACAGGACAATCTGGATCTGAACAACCCCGAGCAAATTGTCTGGCGCGACCTGCCTAATAAGGACGGCTATATTGTTAATAATGACGGTCTGGTGGCCTGTCGGGTCAGCAAAACCATTCAGGCGCGTCGCCTGTGGGACATTATTATGGCCTCCACCTATGACTATGCCGAACCCGGCTTTATTTTGATTGATAAAGTCAATGAAATGAATAATAACTGGTTCTGTGAAAATATCCGCGCCACTAATCCCTGCGGTGAGCAGCCCTTACCCCCTTACGGCAGCTGTTTATTAGGCTCTATTAACCTGACCCGTTTTATCGACAAGCCTTTTACTGATGAAGCCTCTTTTGACTGGGATACGTTCCGCAAAACTGTACGCATTTTTACCCGTATGCTGGACAATGTGGTAGAAATCAACGGCCTGCCGCTGCCACAGCAACGTGAAGAAATTATGAACAAGCGCCGTCATGGTATGGGTTATCTGGGCCTGGGATCTTCCTGCACCATGATGGGTATGAAATACGGAGATGAAAATTCTCTGAAATTTACCGAAGAAGTCACCAGAGTTATGGCTATTGAAGGCTGGAAAGAAGCTCTGGATCTGGCTAAAGAAAAAGGCCCGGCCAAAATCATGGATCAGATGTTTACCGTAACCGGTGAAATGCTGCACAAACGTCCGGAAATGATTGCTGACGGCTACAAGGTCGGTGATGAATTACCCGGTAAGGTACTGCATGCCCGATACAGCCGCTATATGCAGCAGCTGGCACAGGAAGAACCAGAACTGGTAGAAGCCCTGGCCGAAACCGGTGCCCGTTTTACTCATCACAGCTCTATTGCACCCACCGGCACCATTTCTCTGTCGCTGGCCAATAATGCCAGTAATGGCATTGAGCCCAGCTTTGCACATCACTACTCCCGCAATGTGATCCGCGAAGGCAAAAAGACCAAGGAAAAAGTCGATGTATTTTCTTTTGAATTACTGGCTTATCGTGAAATGGTTAACCCTGATGCCATGCCTTATTCAGAAAATGAAGCTGAGCAACTGCCGGACTACTTTATTACCGCCGACAGTATTTCTCCTAAGGAGCATGTGGACGTACAGGCTGCGGCGCAGAAGTGGATTGACTCTTCCATTTCCAAAACCGCTAATGTGCCCACTGATTATCCTTATGAGGATTTCAAAAACATTTATGAGTATGCCTATGACAAGGGCTTAAAAGGCTGCACGACTTTCCGCTTTAATCCTGAAGCCTTCCAGGGTGTACTGGTTAAGGAAACGGATCTGGAAAACACCACTTATCAGTTTACTCTGGAAAATGGTGAGGTGGTCGAACTCAAAGGTAATGAAGAAGTGGAATACGACGGCGAAATGCATACTGCTGCTAACCTGTTTGATGCCCTGAAAGAAGGCTATTACGGCAAGTTCTAAACTATTTCCCAGAAACAGATTAAAAAGGCTAATAATGATGGCACTTAAAATAGACAGTAAAATTGTCGGTTACAAAGTACTGACAGAAGAAGAAAAAGAAAAGGATCTGCCTGCTGAATCCTGTAATGATGATAATATCAGCGATGTGGAAAAAATGCATGAAAATCTGGATCGTCCAGAAATGCTGTTTGGTTCCACTTATAAGATTAAAACTCCACAATCCGAACATGCACTGTATATCACCATTAACGATATGATCCTCAATATGGGTACTGAGCATGAAGAGCGCCGCCCCTATGAGGTATTTATTAACTCCAAAAACATGGAGCACTTTCAGTGGGTACTGGCTCTGACGCGGGTTATCTCTGCAGTATTCCGTAAGGGTGGTGATGCCTGCTTCCTGGTGGAAGAATTAAAAGCCGTATTTGATCCCAAGGGCGGTTACTTTAAAAAAGGCGGCGTATTTATGCCTTCTCTGGTAGCTGAAATCGGCTGTGCTATTGAATCCCATATGAAGTTTATCGGTATGCTCAAAGACACTGAACTGGATGACCATCAGAAAAAACTGATTGAAGCCAAACGTAAAGAGTTTGAAGCCAAAAATAAAACCCAAAATGAAACCGCTGATGACAGCAGCAGCTTTCCTGAAAAAGCCCAGCTTTGTACCAAGTGTCAGACTAAAGCACTGGTACTGATGGATGGATGTATGACCTGTTTAAACTGCGGGGACAGTAAGTGCGGGTAGTTTTTCAATTGACAGGACAGTTTGCCTGTCCTGTTCAGGAAATGCATTTTTAATGCGGGCAGGATACCCGCACTCCCAGGAATATCCGTTTGCATTCTATCTAATACTGCCCCTTTTCCAATCCTCAGCATTGCAGTTTTATCTATCCTGTTCATCTCCAGAAAATCAACTTCAGCAACCATAAACACTGTAGAACACTTATAAAACCCGATGAACAGTAATTATATTATCACCACTTTAAAACAAAGACCTGAGTTATTAGCTCAGGTTATAGCGCTTATTGAGTCAGGTTTTAACTATGACAGTAATTATAGTTATGCAATGGATTTTATGCTGTTAATGAATAAAAACAACCATCAAAACTGTCATATTATAGTGAATAATAACAATGAAGTATTGGCTCATCTGGCTGTTAGTTTAAGAAATATAGGAACAGATACTTTTAATATACCCGTTGCACTGATTGGTGGTGCAGTTACCCATCCACTGTTTAGAGGGAAAGGCTTTTTCAGGCTGTTAATGGAACGACTTATAAAGCAACAAATCAATAAAGTTGCTATTTTTTTACTCTGGAGTACGGAGTCGGGTTTATATAAAAAATTTGGTTTTTACCCGTCGGGAGGGCAGTTGAAATTTTAAAAGCAGAATTTCAGAATAAAAGTTACACCCTTAAAACCCGTGATTTTCTGACTCATCTCTTTGGTCCATATAGTATTAATGGTCTTCCCGAACCTGTCTATCCTTTTTATATTACGGGTACAGACAGCATCTAAACACTATATTATTCAAGAGTACTAGCTGACTGTTCATTATTTGTTTTACACTGTGTTATTATTGATTAATGTCTAAGTGGATAATGATCATTGGAGCTGCTGTATTTTTAATCGGAGCCATTCTGCATTTTGCTCCATGGCTGCTGAACTGGTTTGGTCGGTTGCCTGGTGATATACGTATAGAAAACGAAAGCAGCCGTATATATATTCCGCTGACTTCCATGATTATAATCAGTATTGTCTTAAGCATACTGATTAATCTTTTTAAAAAATAAGTTCTGACACTGACGGACAGAATACTATTTTACATAGCCATACCCTGATATTCCGGATCAAACTCAATAAGGGGCAGATTGTTTTCCTTAATTATTTTTCTGGCTTCATCTACCGTTATGTCTTCCAGGAAATAGATGGTAGCAGAATAAGCACCTTCCGGTCTGGGTACAATTTTATAAATATAGACCTTACCAGGTTCGAACTCGGTTATTTTTCTGGATGGAATAATTTCTGAACCCGATGCCATAAAAAAGAAAGCGTACATAGCATAATCACCGGGCGGCATTTCCATACGGACATAAGACGGTTTATCCATAAAGTAAAAATCATAAGCCAGGCCTGCTCCCTGCATATAATCTTCATCCAGAGCATGCATGGCATCCAGTCTTTTATTCTGACTACCCACATCACGTATCTGTCTCAGATTAAACTCAATTTTGGTTGGATTTTCAGTATTAAAATCACGAATAATATAAATAACTGACTCATTATCCTTAGACTGGAAACTCAGGGCCTGATCAATTATTTCAGTGCGGCTCTCATAGGAAGAGCAGGATAGTAAAAACAGACTGGACAGCAGAGTCAGAAATATAATTTTCATAGATAACGACCTATTAAGTGAGATAAAAAATTTTCAAAGCAGATAATATAATATTTGTAATAACCTGCTTAAACCTTATCAAATTAGACAGGTTAAAAGAAACTCCTGTATACTCCCATGTAGAGATATATTTAAATAATACATAAATTTTAACTCAGGAAATTATTATGTTTAAACTCTCTTTTACCTTTTTTATTTTATTATGGGTTAATGTCAGCAGTTTTGCAGAAGAGAATACAGCCATTCCAGTTGTTAAGGAAAAATGCCAGTTCTGTCATGGCCTTGAGGGTGAAGCTTCCAGTGTGATTTATCCCAGACTGGCGGGACAGAATAAAAACTATATTATCAAGCAGCTTCAGGATTTTAGAAGCGGTCAGCGTCAAAGTACTGAAATGAATGATATGGCCAGAGATCTGACTGATGAACAAATTACCGCTCTGGCTGGCTATTTTAACAGCAAGCCTGCTCTGTCCCATAAAGTACGCAATAAAGAGCTGGCTGCGGTGGGCCAGTTTATTTTTAACCAGGGTAATGAATGGTCTGATATTCCCGCCTGTACTAATTGCCATGGCGACAAAGGCGAAGGTACAGATAAACTGCCTCGTCTGGCGGGGCAGCATAAACGCTATATATCTTCTCAGTTACAGGGATTTAGTGAGCGCAAGCGTACTAATGACAATGCCATTATGCATTCCATTGCCTCCCGCCTTACAGAAATGGAAATTGAGGCCGTGTCACTTTATGTTAGTGGCTTAAAATAATCATATTTCCCTGGATAGCCAATACCAATACTCTGTTTAATATTATTAATACACTCATATTTATCAGTTTTACCGGCTGGTTTGCCAAACTGGCTATTAAACTGACACCAACTCCTAAAAAGAAAGGCGGTATCATTATTAAACCCAAATATATTGACAATGATGCTCTGAGCTCCCCTACCCTGGCACTGGAACAGACCCGTCTTGAGCTGGAACACATGGGAGAATTAATTGCCGATATGCTTAAAAGTGTACCCTCGGCCATGCAGCATAATAACCAGCACTTTCTTAATGACATAATCAGCAATCATGACAGGGTGACAGTACTGGAAAGTGCTATTTTTAAGTTTCTCAGTAAAATCCGCAAACAGGAACTGACTGAAAAAGAAAGCCTGGATCATCAGGCATTAATGAGTGCAACGATTAACCTGAAAAGAGTTGCGGATGAACTTAAGGAAGAAATTGCAGGTTGAGGATATTGTCTTATTGCAGTCCCGGTTCAGCCTTCCGGGACTTAGGCATTAAATTTAATTGTCAACAATAGAACTCCAGAGCAGGCGGGAGGATAGTTCAAAATGTTCCTCCAGTTCGTAAGTTTTAGGACGAACTAATTGTTTGGTCAGGCTCAGTGTTGCACCTGGCACCTTATACATTTCCTGCAAACGTCTCATGCACTCATCTTTAACCTGTTCCGGAGATACTATGGTCGTGACAAAGCCCAGTTGTTTCGCTTCTTCTGCTTTGACAGGCTCTTTGGACATTAGAATTTCCTGCGCTCTGGTCGCTCCCATTTGACGACTCATAAACAGAGCAACCGCCCCCATAGGAGTTACCCCGATATCCAGTCCGGGAAATTCAATACTTAGATCATCCGCGGCAACCCGCTGGTCACAGGCCATAAATAAGCCGAAGGAATCAACCGCCACTCGGCCCTGAATACCCACCACACAGGGCTTGGAAAAATCATTAATCGCCAGAGTCAGACGTTTAACCGAATTACCGTAGCGGGTGACCCCCATTTCTTTCTGTACGTAACCGGATTGTTTCTGGATGGATTTAATAAAGGACTGTATGGCTTCTATACGTTCAAACTTGACCGTATGCAGAGCCAATATGCCTTTGATATTTTCATCGACCTCAATGGTATTCATACATTCAAGCATGTCATGAAAGTGGTGGGGATCGGTGGTCATTTTCAATGAATTGGCTTTAAGACAGATAACAGCCGTATCACCTTCATATTGACAGGAAAAGACATCGCTGTCGTAGTCACTATAATCAGTCATAACAAAAAAATTTCCTTTTTGAGTTTAATTTTATCGTTTTATTTATATTTGTATTTGTTGTTGTATTTATTGTTACCAGGCTGTTTTTTCGACTTCAAGGTACATACTATTAATATGTTTGCCAAAATTAACATCAAAACCGGCCCATGAACTGTAATCTTCAAACTGTACAAGTGCCCTGTCTTTTATTTCAAAGTCCTGCAGTTCTTCTTCAAAACCAGCCTCTACCACTTGCTGAACCCGCTTTAAATAATTCAGAAAGGGTTTTACTGCTGTATCACTATTACCGGATTGACCATGTCCCGGTACATAGGTTTTTATGTCCAGATCAAGGGCGTATTCCAGAGCCTTAATATTGCCCATCATACTGGCCGTCTCATCAAAACGCCCCATACGCTGATTAAAGCTGTTATCACCCGTAAAAAGTGTTTTAGAATTAACATGCTCAATCATAATATCGGTATTGGTATGAGCAGGTACCAATGAATGAATTTTAAAAACCTGCCCATCCACCTCTATGGTCTGACTGTTTGTTACAGCCGTTTCTGCCGCCACGACTCTGGTACCTCTGGTTTTACCGTTGGTCAGGCGCTCCATCATATCCACCCAGTAGAGCCCGGTATCACCATTGGCCTGTTCAATCATGGCCGGATGGCCGTAAATTGTGGCCTGCGGGTATTTTTCCTTTATGGCCTGATTAGCCAGCCAGTGATCACCGTGAACGTGAGTATTAAAAACCGCCAGAACCGGCTTGTCTGAAATTTTTTCTATTTCTTTTAACACTTCCAGACCCACTGGATAAGCTGAACCCGGATCAATAACAATCAGACCATGCTCGGCCACAATAATACCGGGATTATTCATAAAACCATGATTATCGGGATTGGGTTCTTCCCGTGGTCCATGCATAACATAGACATTGTCATTAACCTGTTCAAACTGAAAGCGGCCTTCTTTACCCAGCTCCCAGGCCGGGGTATTCGTTACCAGGATGAAAGATAAGATGATTATTATACTACTGATTTTTAACATTGTTTTTCCATTGCTGATTTCCCCCTCACCTTTACAAAGATACACGAAATAAAAAAAAAGACAATAACGATACAGCTTCAGGAAAAATTAACCTTTTCAAACTGCAACAGCAGAAAAAACCGGTAGTCCGCTACTACATCAGGCTATCAGAGATCTCTGGTAAGGGATGGGGTTATGGACAGGAAGTTTTCTGCAATAAAGATTATATTAAATTGTTCGGGGAGGATGCAGGCCTGCCGCCAGACCTGGTAGCATAAAACAGTATCAGCTTTGCTTTCTGAAACGGTTCTTCCTGTGTAACCGGTATTTTACTTATTCTGCTGTTCAAATTCTTTCTGAATGTCTCTGGAACGCTGTTCGGAATCCATTTTCATTCGTGCTATGTTCTGATGTACCTGGTAAAAGTGCTGTTTGCAGCGCTCATACTCTTCCATATCTTCCTTATACTGCTTTTTATGAATGGCCGTTGACAGCCAGAGCGGCTTAGAAGGTTTATAACAATAGTCAGCCAGTGAATCTTCTACCGGGTAATTGGGTACATGATCAGCCATTAACGGAAGACTGATAACAATAAGGCTGATAAAAAACAGGCTAAAGATGGCCTTTTTCATAAATAAATTCCTTAAAAAACATTTAAACGGTCTTACAGCCGTTTTTTATTCATATTACTACTGATAGCTTTTATTGACTCTTTATATTGAATTAGTTCTCAAATTTACAGTAAAAAAGGCAGGTTAAAGTCAATTGTGAACAAGTTATCGGTAATACATTGTTTCTTCAATTAAATTTAACTTACTGCAACATGATATGAGTAAGCCGCCATGATGACTTTTAAAAATGACATAATCCTGCAATTAACTGCATTTGTACTGATTGGGTTTATTATATCAATTTTTGTATTCACAGATAATACGAAAACACCCTTAGATATTGCCGATCAACCCCAATCTTTTGTTTATAAATAGGCATATTGCGGAAAAAGCCGGCCTACAGGTTAACCAGTTTTAAACTGAAATCAAAACAGGTGCCCTGTTCCGGCTGGCTGGTCACATGGATCTGACTGCCGTGCAAACTGATAATTCTTTTAACAATGGCCAGTCCCAGACCGGCATGCTGGCCTTTGCGGTGTTTGTTATCAGCCTGATAAAAACGCTCAAATATTCTGGACAGCTCGTCTTTATCAATACCGCAGCCGTTATCCTTTACATATATCTGAATTTCATCGCTGGACAATTTTTTTACAATAAGGCGGATCTCGCCTCCTGAAGGCGTGTAATTAAAGGCATTACTGATCAGGTTATCCATAACACGCTCCATCATGGCAATGTCCGCATTGACCAGCAGAACTTCCCGAGGACAGTCCAGTTCCAGCCTGATACCCGACTGTTCAGCCTTATGACTGAATTTTTGTGCGACATCATAAATAAACTCGCTGAAACTGAATACTTCCAGCACCGGCTCCACTTCCCGGGCATCCAGTTTGGCCAGTTCAAACAAGTCATTAATCAGGCGTTCCAGACGCTTGCCATGACGGGAAACAATCTGCAGATAGTTCTGACGTTTTTCCCAGGTTTCGGTTTTACCGATTAACAGCAGTGTCTCCAGATAGCCGAGCATAGAAGCCAGGGGGGTTCGTAAATCATGAGAGACATTGGCAATCAGATCTCTGCGCTGTTGATCCTGAGCTTCCAGCTTTTTTAGCTGCATAATGGTGTGTTTAGCCATTACATCAAAACTATGCGCTAACTGTCCAATTTCATCATTGCTGCTATCGGCTATTGCCTTAATATCAGGCTGGTTCTGGAAACCGCTCTGAGTAAAACTCTGTATAGCCGAAGACAGTGACCGCAGCCGGCGGGTAATGCTGTAAAAAAGAAACAGTCCCAGCAACAGGCCGATAACCAGACTGATCCCTACAGACACCAGGCTGTAACCAATTAAATAGCGGTTCTGTACCACCTGATTCACCTGGTCAAATTCCTGCCCGCGCAGCACTACATATAAATAGCCTTCCGGACGTTCACGGGTGGGTATATAGGTGACAGAAAATGCTTTTTTAACCGTCAGGCTGCGGGGATCATCGCCGGGCAGTAAATCCCCTTTAAAAAAAGCTTTGATGGGGCCCAATGAGACATCTTCACGTTTAACCTGACCCGGCTCTGCCGAATAGGATAATATTTTGCCCTGCAGATCAAGCAAATAAATTTCAATATTAGGATTGACCGTCATAAAATCGTGGAAAGTCTGCTTCAGAGCCTGAGTGTTTATTTTACCTTCCACCACCAGATCTCGTTCTCCCACCAGATTGGCTGCCAGATCGCGGTTAAATTTCTGGGTGCTTTCCTGCCAGTAATCATGGGTGACCGAAAAGGTAATAAAACCGTAAACAAAGCCCATGGTCAGAATAATCAGAACCAGAATACTGGCCAGCTTGGTGTACAGAGAGCCGTAAAAAACCTGCCGTATCTGGATCAGAATTTTATTCATGAGTACGGGTATCCATAAATTTATAGCCCACACCCCAGGCTGTCAGAATATAATCGGGTTTAGCTGGATTCTGCTCTAATTTGGCCCGTAACCGGTTGATATGTGAGTTGACCGTATGCTCATAACCATCGTGCCCATAGCCCCAGACACTGTCCAGAAGCTGAGAGCGGGTAAATACCTGCCCCGGGTGCTGAGCAAACCAGGTCAGCAAATCAAATTCTCTGGCCGTCAGGACAATATCATTGCCGTTCACCGTTACGGTACGAGACTGCTGATTAATCTGAATCGGGCCTGCTTCCAGTACTGGATTATCTTCATCAGACTGTTGTTCATGCTGTTCCTGCATGGCATCTACCCGGCGAAACAGGGCCTTAACTCTGGCCACCAGTTCCAGCACACTAAACGGTTTGCTTAAATAGTCATCCGCCCCCAGTTCCAGACCCAGCACCCGATCCAGTTCTGAAGAACGTGCCGTCAGCATCAGAATCGGCACATAGGATACTGTCTGTCGGATGGATTTACAGACATCCAGGCCGTCCATACCGGGCAGCATAATATCCAGTATGATCAAATCGTAACGGCCTTCCTTAAAGGTGTTTAAACCTTCCAGCCCGTCATGTACCACATCAGCCTGGCAGTGCAGATCCTGCATCTGTAAACGCACCAGATTAGCAATATCCGGATCGTCTTCAATAATTAAAATACTTTTTGACATTGATACTACTCTTGCTGAACATTCTGTTTATGTATTATTAGCTGTTTATTGATTATGACAAAAAGTTATCACAAAACTATCAATAATTTATTTTAATTGATATAAAAATATGATCTTTGTGTGATGGATTTTAGACGCTGAACAATTACTATAAATGTCAGTCCAATAAACATTACTCTAATTTATCAGGAATAGCATAATGAAAATAATCAAACTTCCCCATCTCCTGCTTGCAGCACTGGCCGGACTCGGCATTACTCTGGCCTTAACAGTATCAGCCGGAACCAGCACAGACACAAAGCAGGACAGCAATGCCTATAAAAAAGCTTATTTTGCCGGCGGCTGTTTCTGGTGTGTGGAATCCAATTATGAAAAACGTAAAGGGGTTATTGAGGTGATTTCCGGTTACAGCGGGGGTAAAATTAAAAACCCAACTTATAAACAGGTCTCTTCCGGTAAAACGGAACATCTGGAAGCGGTTGAAGTCATTTATGATCCCAATGTTATTTCCTATCAGGAATTGCTGGATGAACTGTGGTTCTTAATTGATCCCACCGATGCCAGTGGTTCATTTGTGGATCGGGGCCCTCAGTACCGCTCCGCTGTTTTCTATACTACTGAAGAGGAAAAGCAATTAGCTGAACAGGC
>JALTKC010000457.1 GCA_027076245.1 Gammaproteobacteria bacterium | reverse complement strand
CTGTTCTATAATTAAATCAATACCCTACTTATTAACTCGGTTATTATTGTGATGGAATATAAACAAACAAATGGAGAAAAATTATGTACGACACAGTCAATATGATACGCGTCACCGGCCTTAACCCAGGTGAAATAGAAGAACGAGCTAAAGCCATTGGCATCCAGCTAACGGATGAACACTGGGAAGCCATTAAATTTATCCGAAACTTCTATGATTATCATGAAGATGAAGCACTGGAAGTGCGGGATTTTAATAATGCCATTAAAGGTAAATACGCAGATAAAGGCGGTCTGCAGTACCTGTACCGGTTATTTCCCGATGGCCCGGTGGACACACTGACCCGGCTTGCAGGTATCAGCGAAATAAAAAATACCCGCAACCCATCTATGGGTTCTGTGCAATAGGTTTTAACCAGACCAGTCCCAGCTGCTTCATCTGTTTTTCTATCCAGCCCACCCGGCTCCGGGTGTAGGCAGATGGATTAAGAACCCTGTATCGATAAGGGTTAGGTAATACTGCGGCCAGTTGTGCGGCTTCATGAAAGGTTAACCGGGCTGCTGGTTTATGAAAATAAGTCTGGCTGGCCGCTTCCACACCAAATATTCCTGGGCCAAACTCCACAATATTCAGATAAATCTCAAGGATCCGCTGTTTACTGACCGTTAACTCCAGAATAACCGTTAAGCCGGCTTCCAGTGCCTTGCGTATCCAGCTTCTGCCCTCCCAGAAAAACAGGTTTTTTATGGTTTGCTGACTTATAGTGCTGGCACCACGGATGGCTTTACCCTGTCCACTGGCAGAAACAACATTTTTAATGGAGTTAAAATCAAAACCCGAATGCCGGAGAAATAATTGATCTTCTGCAGCAATCACAGCCAGTTTCATTGGCGCAGAAATCCTGTCTCCATCAACCCATTGATGCTGTATTGTGACAGGAAAATTATTGGGCGGACTGATCTGCCGTTGCAGTTTCCACATCCATACAGGCGGATTAAATACATTTAAACTGACGACCAGTATTAATGCCAGCAGTAATAAAACTGCAAACAGCAACAATAGTTTTTTGAACAGTCTGTTAAATATTGCTTTAAGTTTCAGATTAACCATCCACTTTCCCATTTATTATTCTGTTTTTCAGTATTAAGCCACAACACAATACAGAATGAGTGGCTGCTACTAGTGTGTTTACCCTGAATCATGACACAGATATTCCTAATATGAAATTTTTATGACAAGGCGCTTACAGACCTTTTTTGTCATAAAGCTGTCACAATTGCTTCATATAATGACAACCTGAATTTGTTCATAAATGGAAAAATAAAGATGTTTTTAAAAAAACCCGCTGTAAAGCTTATTGCGGCCAGCATTCTGGCCACCACTATGGTCACTATGGCACAGGCCCGTGATCAAATAAAAATTGTTGGTTCTTCAACCGTTTATCCTTTTGCCAGCTCGGTTGCTGAAGAATTTGGTGCCACCACAAAAAATCCAACACCCGTGGTTGAATCCACCGGCTCCGGCGGCGGCATGAAATTATTCTGTAAAGGCAATGGTTTAAATACCCCTGATATTACCAATGCCTCACGCAGAATGAAGACCAAAGAGTTTAAACTGTGTGAAAAAAATGGTGTTACTGATATTACCGAAGCGGTTATTGGTTTTGACGGTATCGCTATTGCACAGAACAAACATAACCAGCCTTTAAATCTGACTAAAAAGCAGTTATTACTGGCGGTTGCTGAAGAAGTACCTTCCAAAGACGGCAAATCTCTGGTTAAAAATCCATACAAAAACTGGAAAGACATTGATTCCAGCCTGCCTGACAGAGAAATTATTATTTACGGTCCACCCACCAGCTCAGGTACCCGTGATGCTTTTGAAGACATGATTATGAAAGCCCAAACCAAAAAAATGGATGTTTATACGGCTTTATATAAAAAAGACAAGGTTAAAAACAAGGGCTACAAAAAATATCATAAAGTCAGACAGGACGGTGTTTATGTACCTTCCGGTGAAAACGACAACCTGATTGTGCAGAAACTGGAAAAAAATCCTACGGCCATTGGTATTTTTGGTTATAGCTTCCTGATGGAAAACGATGATAAAATTGCAGCCGCTACGGTTGAAGGTGTAGAACCTAAGCCAGAGACCATTTCCAGTGGTCAATATCCGATTTCCCGTTCATTATTTTTCTATGTAAAAAATTCTCATAGAAAGGACGTACCTGCTATCGACAAGTATGTTGAGCTGTTTATGAAAGAAGATATGATTGGTCCTGACGGCATTTTATCTGAAATCGGCCTGATCCCTTTACCTGATGAGCGTCGCACTGCTATCAGAGCCAGTGTTTTAAAACACACCAAACTGACTTTGGATGACCTGGCTAAAAAATAACGTATAAGCCAGTATTGATAAAGGATTATCAGAAGCCTTCTTCCCTAACGGGAAGAAGGCTTTCCATATTATAATACTTCCCTTATTTACCCGTTTTACTAAAAAACTGAGGGTATTAATAAACCTGTTATTTAACTGGAGCGTCTCTTGAGACCCTTTGAACTAAAAACGAGACACAACGAAATTAAAGAAAAAGTCATCCGTTTTCTGCTGATTTCTGCGGCTGTGGTATCCATACTGACGACCTTCGGGATACTGTTTTCTATCCTCTTTGAAGCCATAGAATTTTTCCAGATGCGCAGTTTCTGGTATTTTATTACCGGAACAGAATGGTCGCCCGGTGTCGCGGACAGTAAGTTTGGAGCCCTGCCCATCTTTTCCGGCACTTTTATTATTACTTTTATTGCCATGTCGGTTGCCCTACCCATTGGTCTGGGCAGTGCCATTTTTTTAAGTGAATACGCCTCCCCGTTTACACGCGATCGCCTTAAACCCCTGCTGGAAATACTGGCCGGCATTCCAACCGTTGTCTATGGTTTTTTTGCCGCCATTACTGTCGCGCCTGCTATTGTCCATTTTTTTGGTCTGTTCGGCATTCATGCTTCTTTTAACAGCGCGCTGGCCAGTGGCATTGTAATGGGC
>JALTKC010000456.1 GCA_027076245.1 Gammaproteobacteria bacterium | reverse complement strand
CCGGAATAATGATAATAAAAATGCACAGACACTCTTTTTTATATTCCCTGTTTATCATAATAGTGACCGTTTTTTTATCTCCTGTACAGGCTGATAACTTTGATAAAGCTCTGCAGGCATACACGCAAAATGATTATATACAGGCAATAAAGCAGTTCAGTCCACTGGCTGAACAGGGGGACAGCCGGGCTCAATACAACCTGTGGCTGGCTTATAGTAACAACGGCAATGCAAAATTATCCCGGCGCTATCTGATCCAGAGCCGCAGCAGCGGACTGGTTGACAGTTATCTGGTTGGGGCTTCAGATAATACCAGCGCAGCACTTAATCCTGAGCAGGCGTGGCTGTTCAGCCAGCCGGAAGAAAGTTACACCCTGCAGCTGGCAACAGGAAAGACAACCGATTATCTAAAGCAAATGAAGCAGAAACTGATAAAGGGTAAAAAGCTGGAACAGGTTCAAAATTTATCTATTCTAAAAGTGAAATTTGTGGATAAAGAGCTTAATAATATATCTTCCAGTCGTTATGTCCTGGTTTACGGGGTGTTTGATACCTATCCAGAGGCTAAAGCAGAAATCGCCAGGCTGCCTGATTCACTGCAGAAAGATAAACCTTGGATTAGACCATTCAGGGAATTACAGTCTATAATATATAAAGACCAGGTAAAAAAGTAGGACTTTATGGGTGCCTTACAGTTTTTTAATGATGAACCTTCGGAGCCGAAAGGGGAACTTACTCCCGGCTGGAAAGTCCTGATAGTTGATGATGAGCCGGAAGTGCATCAGGTTACCCGGCTGGTGTTAAATCGCTTTCAGTTTCGTGATCAATCCGTTCAGATCCTCGATGCCCATTCTGCGGAGGAAGCTAAAAAGCTTTTTGAAAGTGAAAAAGACATTGCTGTGGCTTTTGTGGACGTTATTATGGAAACGGATAAAGCAGGACTGGAGCTGGTGGAATTTGTACGTAATAGTCTGCATAACAAAGATGTTCGAATTATTATCCGAACCGGACAGCCGGGAGTTATTCAGGAACAGACAACGGTTACGAATTATGATATTGATGATTTTAAGGAAAAAACAGAACTTACCAATAAAAAGCTTATCTCTACACTGACCCTGGCGCTTAAACACTATGAAACCCATCAGCAGCTGACAACGGCTAAAGAAAAAGCAGAACAGGCCAATGAAGCTAAAAGCCAGTTCCTGGCCAATATGTCCCATGAACTGCGTACCCCTATGTACGGCATTCTCAGTTATTCCTCTCTGGGCTTAAAACACTATGAAACCTTAGCCAGAGACAAGCTGTCTCTTTATTTTGAACGCATTAACAGCAGTGGTTTAAGATTATTATCACTGCTTAACGATCTGCTGGATCTGTCCAGGCTGGAATCCAGCCATGCTGAAATAAATAGCGAACTATTTGATCTGTATGAAACCGTGCAGGAAATCATTCAGGAACAGGAGCCATTTATTCAGCACAAAGAACTTCAGTTCGATTTTAAGATTAAGTCCGAAATGCTCCGGATTAATAGTGACCGGAAAAAAGTTCAGCAGCTGGTTTATAACTTGTTGAGTAATGCAATTAAGTATTCTCCACAGGGAGGTTTGATCCGTTTTGAATTAAGTGACAGCCAACTGCAACACGGGGAGGATGCAGTTAAAGCCCTGTTATTGCGTATCATTGATGAAGGCCCCGGCATTCCGGAAGATGAACTGCAGATGATTTTTGATAAATTTACCCAGAGCAGTAAAACCGATACCGGAGCTGACGGAATTGGCCTGGGACTTTCCATTAGTAAAGAAATAACACACCTTCTCGGTGGTAAACTCTGGGCAGAGCCAGGCTGCCAGAAAGGGGCAGCCTTCAGTTTGTTATTACCCGTTAATACCTGACCTTGTTTATCTTATAGCCATTATCTTCTTTTTACATCCTGTCTTTTTAGTATTTTTACTTTTGCTGCACCTACTCAGCTTTAATTAGAGCACAGTACCTGCAGGCAATCACGGCCAGGTATGCTGTGTAGTTACCTTTTGCTTATCTTTATTTTCTTAATGGTGCGAGCATTCAACTGATTTATTTAGATTAAATCCACTGTCATTTTTTTGGCATTTATCGTATTTTATTCCTTTTAAATTGTTTCAGGTGCCGGTTTTATTATGAAAAACACGTTTTTATAGACTACAATTATGCAAAAGGTAATTTCTGGAACATTATTTGCTTGGTTTTAGTATAAGTTTTCATCTAAGCTAAAAAAGGCCATAAGGCCGGGAATATTTATAAAAACCACTAAAGATTTTACCTATAATAAACTAATATAATGGCTATCGATAATTTTAATCAGTAACAGGAAATCAATATGGCAGATGAAGATCTGGATCTGGACGAAGGCGAAGAGGCTCCGAAGTCATCCAAGAAATTGATCATAATCATTGCAGCAGCAGTGGTAGTATTATTAATTGGTGCGGGCGCCGGTATGTATTTTATGGGCGTTTTTGATGATGAACCGCAACAGACAACAGAAGAACAGTCTGCAGAAGGCGGCGATGCAAAAGCGGCTGCGGAAGAAGAAGCCGAACCGGTTGCTGAACGTAGCTACTGGCCTCTGGAGCCACCTTTTGTGCTGAACTTTGAAGGCAAAAGCAAAGCCCGCTATATGCAGATTGGCCTGGAAGTGGTAACAACCAATGATAAAGCCTTTGCTGCGGTCAAGAAACACCTGCCGGTCATACGTAATGAAATCGTCTTATTGCTCAGCGGCCAGAAATATGAAGAGATGGTTACACCGGAGGGTAAGGAACAACTGCGGGCAGAACTGATAGAAACGATTAACAATGTGCTGAAACAGCATAAAGTTAAAAAAGGGATTGATAATATTTACTTTACCAGTTTCGTAATGCAGTAAATTAAGAACTAAGTAACTTTATTCAGTAACTTTATTCAGTAACTCTAAAAAGGTGAAAAAACCAGCGTGACGGATTTACTCTCACAAGAGGAAATTGATGCTTTATTACACGGTGTGGACGATGGTGATGTCGATAC
>JALTKC010000455.1 GCA_027076245.1 Gammaproteobacteria bacterium | reverse complement strand
AAGAGTGTAGGATAAAATTCAATAAATATGACAGGGTATAAATAAGTAAAGCCGGTTTAACAAGGCAGATATGAATTGCAATGTTAAATACGGCTTTAGAAAATATCAGGTGTTAAAAAGAAAAAATCTCTTTAATTAGCCGTCAATATGGGCATTGATGTAATCAATAGCCAGCTGAACAGTAGTGATTTTTTCAGCTTCTTCGTCTGGAATTTCAGTTTCAAATTCTTCTTCAAGAGCCATAACCAGTTCAACGGTATCCAGAGAGTCAGCACCCAGATCATCAACAAAAGATGACTCTGGTTTTACTTCGTCTTCTTTAACGCCTAATTGTTCAACAACAATTTTAGCCACTCTTTCTTCAACACTACTCATTTTATAAAATCTCCATAATTCTTATGCAACACTGCACTGCTTTTATTCAAATTCTGCCTTATTGCACAGTAATTTGATAAGGCTAATAAAACCGGCCTTTCAGTGTGTTTATTTACGTGCCGCTATTTTAGTGAAATCTATTCGGATATACCAGTATAGATGTTAAAAAAATCCTTATTTAGTCTATTAGTTCATACTAAATTAAGATAATTGATTTATTTAGGATAAACGCTATGCCTTAGGGCATATACATGCCGCCATTGACATTCAGAGTTTCGCCCGTAATATACGATGCCTCATCCGATGCCAGGAAAGTCACAGCTGAGGCAATTTCTTCGGCCTGACCGAGGCGGTTCAATGGGATCTGACTTAACAGAGCTTTTTTGGTGTCATCAGACAATGCACGGGTCATATCAGTATCGATAAAGCCCGGAGCTACGGCATTGACAGTAATTCCGCGAGAACCGACTTCCCGCGCCAGCGACTTGCTGAAACCAATAATGCCAGCTTTAGCCGCCGCATAGTTGGCCTGACCCGCATTACCCGTTAAACCGACTACTGAGGCAATAGAAATAATACGCCCTTTTCTGGCCTTCATCATGGCCCGCAGACAGGCTTTGGACAGTTTAAAGATAGAAGTCAGATTGGTTTCAATAATGGCATCCCATTCTTCATCCTTCATGCGCATCATCAGGTTGTCACGAGTAATACCGGCATTATTAACCAGAACAGAAGGCATGGCATACTGTTTTTTCATATTGTCCAGCAGTTGGTCAATACTGGCCTGATCGGTTACATTAAGCACCATACCCTGACCTTTAATACCATTTTCTTTCAAGTAGTTAGTGATGTTTTCTGCACCTTTTTCAGAAGTTGCAGTACCAATAACTGTAGCACCTTTTTTACCCAGGCTGATAGCAATTGCCTGACCAATACCACGACTTGCACCGCTCACCAGAGCGACTTCATTTTCCATAGACATCAGGAGAGTTCCTCTAAGGCTTTATCAATAGTTGCTGTATCATAAAGAGCCATTGCCGGCATACGGCGGTTAATACGTCGGTTCAGGCCGGTCAGTACCTTACCAGGGCCGCATTCAACCATCTGTTCGGCACCATCGGCCACCATTTTATTAATGGTTTCCACCCAGCGTACCGGCTGGGATAACTGTTTGACCAGGTTGTTTTTGATCTGCTGCGGATCATTTTCAATAGTAACATGAACATTGTTAATGACCGGAATAACCGGCGACTGAATCGTTATGCTTTGCAGTTTGCCAGCCAGTTTTTCTGCTGCACTTTCCATTAATGCACAGTGGGACGGTACGCTGACCGCAAGTTTAATGGCTTTTTTGGCACCCGCCTGATTGGCATTTTCAATAGCTCTGTCCACGGCATCACTATGCCCGGCAATCACCACCTGTCCGGGTGAATTAAAATTAACGGCAGAAATGACTCTGCTTTGCCCTTCCTGTTGATACTGGGCAGCGGTATCTTCACACACTTTAATAACCGCCTCATCATCCAGCCCAAGAATAGCCGCCATGGCACCTTCGCCACTGGCAACCGAGTCCTGCATATATTGGCCACGGTGGTAAACCAGATCAACGGCATCGGAAAAGTCCAGAGCTTCAGAACAGACCAGGGCGGTGTATTCTCCCAGACTATGGCCAGCCATAACAGTCGGCATAGCTCCGCCTTTGCTTTTCCAGATCTGCCAGAGAGCATATCCGGCCGCCAGCATGGCAGGCTGGGTATGCTGGGTTTTATTAAGTTCGGTATCCGGTCCGTTCTGGGTCATGTCCCAGAGATCAAATCCGAGCACATCACTGGCCTGTTTAAAGGTTGCAGTAACAATTTCTGCATAAGCCGGGTTATCATCAGCAAAACTGCCCAGCATTCCCACAGACTGGGAACCCTGACCCGGAAAGATAAATGCAATAGACATCTATATATTTCCTGTTATTGGTTATTAGTATTTTATTAAGGCTGAACCCCAGGTAAAACCGCCGCCGAAGGCTTCCAGAAGCAGGGTTTCACCTCGTTTAATTCGACCATCTCTGACTGCTGTATCCAGAGCCAGGGGCACAGAAGCCGCCGATGTATTACCCTGTTCCTGAACTGTAGTGACGACATGATCAGTGGACATTTTTAATTTTCTTGCGGTAGCGTTAATAATCCGGATATTGGCCTGATGCGGTACCAGCCAGTCAATATCAGATTTTTCCATATTATTGGCCGCCAGGGTTTCATCCACAATACGGCCCAGGGTATTAACAGCCACTTTAAAGACCTCATTACCCTTCATTTCAATATGCACCGCATCCAATCCATCAGGATTAGTATCTGAGATACCACCATTGGTATTGAGCAGTTCAGCAAAACTGCCGTCGGCATGAATATGTGAGGACAGAATACCCGCCTCTTCACTGGCTTCAAGGATAACAGCACCGGCTCCGTCTGCAAATAGAACACAGGTGGTTCGATCAGTCCAGTCCACGATGCGGGACAGAGTTTCCGCACCAATAACCAGTGCACGTTTAGCGGCACCGGTTTTTATATATTTATCTGCGATATCCAGTGCATAGATAAACCCGGTACATACAGCCTGCACATCAAAAGCAGGACAGCCATGAATATCCAGGCGCTGCTGTAATAAACAGGCTGTACTTGGAAAAACCAGGTCAGGTGTGG
>JALTKC010000454.1:2451-3081 GCA_027076245.1 Gammaproteobacteria bacterium | reverse complement strand
CGCTGATTGAACGTAAGCGTTGTCCAAAATGCGGCACGGCAATGGACAGTTATCTGATTGATGAGCAGCGTAAACTGCATATCTGCGGTGATAATCCCGATTGTGACGGATTTATTGTCGAGCAGGGTCAGTATCGTATCAAGGGTTATGACGGCCCGGTCATTGAATGTGATAAGTGCGGCAGTGACATGCAGCTTAAGTCCGGCCGTTTCGGCAAGTATTTCGGCTGTACTAATGAAGAATGCAAGAACACCCGTAAGCTGTTAAGAAACGGCGAGCCTGCGCCGCCCAAAGCCGATCCGGTACACATGCCGGAAATTCCCTGTGAAAAGTCCGAGGGTTATTTTGTGTTGCGTGACGGAGCCGCCGGTATTTTTATGGCTTCTTCGGCTTTCCCCCGTTCCAGAGAAACCCGTGCGCCGTTTATTCATGAACTGCTGGCGCATAAGGATGAGCTGGATCCCAAGTTCAAGTACCTGTGTGAAGCCCCTACGGAGGATAATAAGGGTAATCCGGTGATGGTCCGCTTCAGCCGTAAGAACAAGGAACAGTATATTATGTCCGAGGACAAGAACGGCAAGGCTACCGGCTGGACAGGACATTATCGGGATGGCAAGTGGGAAATTGACC
>JALTKC010000454.1:0-2441 GCA_027076245.1 Gammaproteobacteria bacterium | reverse complement strand
AAGCCTAAAAAGAAGGCGGCCAAAAAGAAGACCGTTAAAAAGAAAACTGTGAAGAAAAAGGCTACTAAGAAAAAGACTGTTAAGAAAAAATCTACGGTTAAAAAAACTGTTAAGAAGACTTAAAATTGTGCATATAAAGTTAGTCCGTACCAGAAGTCATCAGCCTGTTTCTGAAGACGCCTTTCTCTTAATAAAGAGCGCATCCATGGAGGCTTTTCGGCAGCGTCCCTACTGCCGAAACTTCAGAAACAGGCTGATGACTTCTGGCACTACGAATCAATGTCTAATTTAATACCCATAATAAAATGAGCTCCTCATAAATGAAAAAACAAACCTGCGAAGTACAGATTGGCCATGTTTTAATGGGTGCCGATCACCCGGTGGTCGTACAGTCTATGACCAGTACGGATACTGCCGATGTGATGGCCACAGTTAAGCAGTGTGCGCAATTGTATAAAGCGGGCTCTGAGCTGGTTCGGATCACGGTTAATACAGAAGAAGCGGCTCAGGCCGTGCCGAAAATTCAAAGCCAGTTGGAAAAGATGGGGCTGGACATTCCGCTGGTGGGTGATTTTCATTTTAACGGGCACAAGTTGTTAAGCAAGTATCCGGATTGTGCCAGAACACTGGCCAAGTATCGTATTAATCCGGGTAATATTGGCCGGGGCAATTCTCGGGATGACAAGTTTGCGCAGTTAATTGAGCTGGCCTGTGAAAATGATAAGGCGGTACGCATCGGGGTGAACTGGGGCAGTCTGGATCAGGAGTTAATGGCCCGGATGATGGATGAAAACAGTCAGCTAGATGAACCAAGGGAAACGGTGGATGTGATGCATGATGCACTGATCACTTCGGCACTGGATTCAGCCAGAATGGCTGAGCAGGTGGGGCTGTCTAAAAATAAAATTGTGCTGTCCTGCAAGATGTCCGGAGTTCAGGATCTGGTTAAGGTGTATCAGGATTTAAGTGCGCGTTGTAATTATGCTCTGCATCTGGGGCTGACAGAAGCCGGTATGGGCAGTAAGGGGATTGTGTCTTCTACCGCCGCCCTGGCTATTCTGTTGCAGCAGGGTATTGGTGATACCATTCGTATTTCACTGACACCGGAACCCGGCGCACCTCGGGAAAAGGAAGTGCAGGTGGCTCAGGAAATTCTGCAGGCTCTGGAATTACGTACCTTTACTCCCACCGTAATTGCCTGCCCCGGCTGCGGCCGCACCAGTTCAGATACTTTCCAGCATCTGGCTAAAGACATTCAGGCGTTTTTAAAGCGCTCCATGCCGCAGTGGAAAAATCAGTATCCGGGTGTTGAGAATCTGAATGTTGCAGTTATGGGCTGTGTGGTTAACGGGCCGGGTGAAAGCAAGCATGCCGATATCGGGATCAGCCTGCCGGGTAATGGTGAAAAGCCGGTAGCACCGGTTTATGAAGACGGAGTTAAGACAGTGACACTCAAGGGCGATGCCATTGCTGATGAGTTTCAGGATGTCGTGATTAACTACATAAAAAACCGTTTTGGCAAACCTGATTAATTGTAGAAATCTAATATTTTAATGATTTCTCAATCAATTTGTATAAAAATTGCGCATAAAAACAAGTTATTGTCGAAAATCACCAGAAATTTAAATCCTTGTGGATTTAAAATGGCATTTAATAGAAGTATATCACTCAAAAATGAGTGTTATACAGATCTGGTCAACTACTGGTTAGGTTAACCAATATTAAGTAAATAAATTAAGGAGAAAAAATGAAGATATTATCTATATTAATAGCTGTTTATGCCTGTATTAGCAGCACTTATGCTTATGCATCGGCTAATGAAAAAGGAGTTCATAAAGCTCCTAAAACATATATTGCATCAGTAAATAGACTTAAGTCTATTAATCATGAGTTAAAAGAATTAACGGAAAAACATCAGTTATACAAGTTTCATGAGCCTCTAGAGCTATTTGATAGTATCTTAAAAGTTTTGCCAAATAAAGCTGAAACAGATATATATCAGGAAATGAGGGGGAGCATAAATAGTATATCAAAAGATTTAAGCACAATAGCAAATAGATTGGATAATAGTGCGGATGATGGTGATAGTGAAAGTTTTAAAAGAAATGTTAATACATTAAATAAAATAATAAAAAAACTATCAGTATATTCAGGCTTATCAAATGAAAGAAAATTAAGTATTGGGCATAATGTTCCAAATACTTATAAGAAGACTATAAATAGGTTAAAGGGCGTTTATAGCTCACTGCTAGATATAGCATCTAAAGGATATCTGTATAAATCACATGAAGAAGTAAAACATATAAAGAGCATATCAATAAATATAGAAAAAATATTTGAAGAAAATATAATTTATTCATTGAAGCAAAGATTAGTTAGGAACAAAGAAACCTTATTAAGGTTTAGTGATATCTTGCATAAGGCAAGCGACGAAGAAGATG
>JALTKC010000453.1 GCA_027076245.1 Gammaproteobacteria bacterium | reverse complement strand
GCTTATCGACTGGCCCGAAAACGTCTGACTTCTGGCTCAAATGATGCCCTGGGTCAATTAAAACTACTGGCATCACGCTCTCCGCAACCCTTAAAGAGCTGGCTGATGGATGTGTCACGTTTTTCCTGGGATCTGGTGCTTAATGAAACCAATCGCTATCTTAATACGGTATATGAAAGCAATGTTCTGACTTTCTATGAACAAAGTATAAAAAACCGTTATCCCGTTTATTCACGAGCCAGCAATGATGCCACTCTGGCTGATTTTACAGAATACTTTAGACCAGACGGTATTGAGCAGAGCTTTTTTAAGCAGTATCTGAAAGATTTTGTTAATACCCGCAGCCGTCCCTGGTCTTTAAAACGATTTGAAGGTTCAAGTCTTAAAATCAGTAATCGGGCATTGCGTCAGTTTGAGCGGGCTGAGCGGATACGTAAAGTTTTTTTCAAGGAAGCACGTAATGCCCCTAAAATTCGTTACTCACTTAAACCATTATATCTGGATTCAAACATCGCCCGTTTTGAAATAAAACAGGGTCAGCAAAAAGTCATTTATCGTCATGGTCCATTGCTTCCCATAAAAATGCAATGGCCCGATAAAAGTGAAATGAACGAAGCCAAAATTATGTTTGAAGATTTGAATGGTGATCGTGTCGCTTATAAGGAAAATGGTCCATGGGCATTTTTCCGCATTATGGATAATTACGAACTGAAAAAAACCAGAAGTAATAATCATTTTATTGTGGATTATGTACTGGAAGGAAAAAAAGCCAGGTTTGAGCTGATTGCCAGCAGCAGCACTAATCCATTTGGACATAATCTTTTGCAACGATACCGGGCACCTGAAAGCCTCTATTAAATGCAGAGCATACAGGAATAATTATGATTTTAAGGATGTATTATGGGTGATCTGACGGGATTTTATGGCAAGCTGCCTACACATGGTGACTTTATCTCCAGAAATTTGCCCAGAACTTTTATTGACCCCTGGGATAACTGGTTGCAGTCTTCAATAGCCGCCAGCAGAGAACAGTTGGGAGAACAGTGGCTGGAGTATTTTCTGGTGACTCCCGTATGGCGTTTTATATTATCTGATGGTAATTGCGGTGAACATGCCTGGGTTGGCGTTATGATACCCAGTGTTGACCGGGTAGGACGGTATTTTCCATTGACCATTGCTTCGCATATTACAGAACCTGTAAAGCCTGTCGCATTAATTGATGAGTGTTACCACTGGTTTGAACAGGCCGAAGAACAGGCTTTAAAAGTACTTGATGAAGATTTTGACCTTGATGAACTGGAGGCTTCACTAAAAAAAATGGGTGAACCGGTTGTCAGTCGGATCAGCGAGAATGAACCGCTGGATGAAATCCATAAAGAAGAACGGTTTCAGGGACATTTCAGTATGGACACAGTTAATGCTAATCCCCTGAGTGCCTTTCCTGCAGTCAGTCATTTTTTTATAGAGCAAACCTTTGCCAGTTATTCATTCTGGTGGACGGCTGGCTCGGATGATATCAAACCCTCTTTTTTACTCTGTGAGGGTATGCCTAAAAGTGACGGATTTGCCGCTTTTATGGATGGCGGCTGGGACCGTGAAAGCTGGCATGATATTAAATCCCTTTTTTCTGTTGGTGATACACCGGCAATTATGGGGGTTTAATCCGGTATTTTAGACTCCGGTGTTTAGAGAATTTATTAATATGTTAGAAGATATTACACAAACCGATTATAACCGTTTTGACACTCTGGAAAATGCCTACAGGACACATACGGGTAATGTCCGGGCACTTAATGAAGATGCCCTGATGGTACATAAGGAATATCCCTTATTTGTTATCGCAGACGGCATGGGTGGGCATAGCGCAGGAGACAGAGCCAGTCAGTATATTGTTGATCAGTTAGCCAGGCTTCACTTCAGCCAGCAGGATCTTAGCTCAAGAATAGCCGAAATAGAACAGAGCATTCGTGCTATAAACAAAGCGATTAATAATAGTCAGTGGGTAGCTGATCCTTCAGCCATTGTCGGCAGCACCCTTGTTGCAGTATATATTGAAGATAATATCTGTACCTGTTTCTGGATAGGGGACAGCCGCCTTTACATATACCGTGATCAGCGGCTTTATCAAATTACCCGTGATCATTCTATGGTTCAGGATATGGTTGATAAGGGCCTGTTGAGTCAGGAAGAGGCAGCCAATCACCCAAGTCATAATGTCTTAACACGGGCTGTAGGAGTAGATGCCAGGATCAATATTGATATCAATCAGTTTGAAATTAAAAGCGGTGATAAGCTCCTGCTTTGCAGTGACGGACTTTATAATGAACTGGATAATAAGAATATTATTGAGAGTTTAAAAAAGGATCACACGGAAAATATTGCAGAAGACCTGCTGCAGGGGGTTTTATCACGCAATGCGGCGGATAATGTTTCTTTAATTGTTATTAATAAACATTGAATACAGAATAAGAGTTACAGATAAGGGATTATGTCAGGAAATAATCATACAGGGAAACAGGCATCCACTGCCGGAGTACTTAATAATCATGAAAAAAAATCAGAAGATGCCAATGAAGAAAAGTCTTCAGAGCTGACGGTTATACAGATAAAATCTATTGAGACCGAGGTTGAAGAGGATAATGATAAAGTCCGATTAAGTTCTGAATCTGAAAAAACTCGTATTGCCATTCAGCCCTATAATGAGACAAGTAATAATATAGATTCTGAAATCACTACAGATAAAACCGTTATAAAACCACAGTCTGTATCAGAACAAACAAGGATTCAATCAAAGCCTGCACAACTGGAGGATAAAACTGAACCACAAAATATAACTGCGAATAAAAAAACAGTCGGCATAGGCAGTACTATAAAAAACCGTTTTGTACTGCTTGAAATTCTGGGTGTCGGCGGTATGGGTAAAGTGTATAAAGCACTTGATCTTCGCAAACAGGAGGCGCGTGATCAGTCACCTTATGTGGCTGTAAAATTGTTAAACGATGAGTTTAAACATCATCCCGATGCATTAATTGCCCTGCAGAGAGAGGCAAGAAAGTCACAGCAGCTGGCTCATCCTAATAT
>JALTKC010000452.1 GCA_027076245.1 Gammaproteobacteria bacterium | reverse complement strand
CAAGTGCTGCGACCGATGACTTCTGTAAAGGTACGGCATATTCCAGAATAAAATCCTTATCAATTTCATCGGACAGAGCGTTAGGAAAATCCCGGATAAAGGAATGTGCACTATTGACAATCCGATCATACTCATTGGTGATTTTTAAAAAGGCCACCAGTTGACGCAGATCTCTGGCCTCAGGGGTATAAAGTGCAAAAATATTGATGATCATATTATCAATGGCATCAATTTTTTTATAGCGTTCCTGTTTGGGTATTTTTTTTATGTCTCTGAGTTTACAGGGCTGGCAATGTTCCAGAGCCACCAGGATCTGCTCATTGATGTCCAGAGTGGTCTGACCAAGATCCTTTATTTCTTTTTTGACCAGTTTCAGTTTTTCTTTTTCTATGGCTAACATTATCCATACCTTCCAGTAATATAATCTTCAGTTTTCTTCAATGTCGGATTGATAAATATGGTTTCCGTATCATCGTATTCAATTAAGTCACCCATATGAAAAAATGCGGTCATATCCGCAACTCGTCCGGCCTGCTGCATATTATGGGTAACAATTATAATGGTGTAATCCTTCTTCAGTTCCAGCATCAGTGCTTCAATCTTTTCCGTTGAAATCGGATCCAGGGCGGATGTGGGTTCATCCATAAGGATTACGTCAGGCTGTACTGCAATGGTTCGGGCAATACATAAGCGCTGCTGCTGTCCGCCGGATAAGGATGTGCCGGGTTCGGAGAGTTTATCTTTAACTTCATTCCAGAGACCTGCCTGAACAAGCGATTTTTCTACCAGCTCATCACAGGTGGATCCTTTTTTTACAATGCCGTGCTTCAAAGGAGCATAGGCAACATTGTCGTAGATGGATTTGGGAAACGGGTTGGGCTGCTGAAATACCATGCCGACTCGTTTTCTGACCGCGACTTCATCCACATCCCGATCATAGATATTTTTTTTATCAATAATAATGTCACCTTCAATACGAACGCTATTGATTAAATCATTCATGCGGTTCAAACAACGTAAAAAAGTGGACTTGCCGCAACCAGAAGGGCCAATCAATGCCGTTATCTGATTTTCATAAATATCCATGGTAATACCATGCAGGGCGTGATGATCACCATAGTAAAGATTAAGATCTTTAACCGATATTTTTGTTTTTAAATTCTTTTTCATTAATAAACCTGTTTAGCTGAACAGAACATATAAGGTATGAATACGTTACGGTTTCTGAAAGCTTACCATTTAACTTCAAATTTTTTGCGTAAATAAATTGCCAGAGCATTAAGTGTAATCAGTATGCTGATTAATACCATAATACCCGCTGCGGTGCGCTCAATATAGGCCCGCTCAGGCATGCCCGCCCAGGTAAAAATCTGAGCCGGCATAACAGTGGCGGCCTCAAAAATAGAACCGGGTGCATCGGGAATAAAGGCAATCATGCCGATAATAATCAGCGGTGCTGTTTCACCCATGGCCTGAGCCAGACCTATAATTGATCCGGTCATAATACCGGGAAATGCCAGGGGCAGAACATGATCCTGAACCACCTGCACTCTGGTCAGCCCCAGACCATAGCCTGCCTGACGAATACTGTCCGGTACACTGCGCAGGGCTGCACGTGAGCTAACAATAATAATAGGCAGAGTCATCAATGCCAGTGTCAGGCCGCCCACCAGCGGTGAACTGCGGGGCATACCAAAAAGATTGATAAACACTGCCAGCCCCAGCAAACCAAATAAAATAGAGGGAATAGCCGCCAGATTATTGATATTGACCTCAATCAGCTGTGTCCAGCGATTGTCATCGGCAAACTCTTCCAGATAGACAGCGGTCATAACACCCAGTGGAAAAGCAACAACCATGGTCACGATCAAAGTCAGTATGGAGCCGACAATAGCCGATTTAAAGCCGGAATTCTCAGGTATTTTGGAATCCCCGTGGCTGAAAAAGATTTTATTAAAACGCATGTCAACTTTGCCGGCTTCGTTCATGCTGTCAATCAGCTTACGGTCTCTGTCCTTGAGTTTAAAATGATGACCTTTTAGGTACTGGTCAACCTGGCTGTTAGCCAGTACCCAGGTCGGCTGGGTCGTCCCCATTAAAGCGGGGTTCTGTTCCACCAGGCGGGGAATATTTCTTAACCAGGCACGGCTGACTACCTTACGGTATTTTTTATCAATCGCGCGTCGGGTAGATTTTATGGTTTTTTCATTAAAGGTGACATCCACCTCAATATAGGTCTGCTTAAATGCAGGCAGCCCCTTAACAATCATGTCCCCTAAAAAAAACAGCAAAAAACTGAGGGCAAAAGTGATGGATAAAAAGGTAAACAGCTTAAACAGTTTTGATTTCAGGTGACGGTTTTTTAGCGTCGGATCATAAAACGGATTAATTTGCGCAGATGGTTTACTGCTGTTTACATCTTGAGTTGAGTTATTTTCAGGCGTATTCATAGGGTATTTATCTTGTATTTTTCCTTAAACTTACGTATAAGGCTTAAAGAGATAACATTCAGTAACAGGGTGACCACAAACAGAACCAATCCCAGGGCAAATGCTGACAGAGTGTCAGGTGAGTTAAATTCATGATCACCTACCAGTGCATCTACAATTCGTACGGTAACTGTGGTCATATCTTCCAGGGCATTCCAGGACAGGTTAGGACGCAGACCGGCGGCCATGACCACAATCATGGTTTCTCCAAGCGCTTTGGACAGTCCTAACAGGGTGGCAGATATAATACCGGGTAAAGCCGAGGGAATAACAATCGATTTAATGGTTTCCCCCGGTGTCATACCCAGTGCCAGAGAGGCTTTACGCTGAGAATCGGGTACTGCCCGGATAACATCATCACTTAATGAGGAAATAACCGGAATAATCATAATGCCCATTACAATTCCGCTGGCCAGCGCGCTGTTAAAAGAAGCATGAATGCCGAACAGACCCAAAAAATGGACAATAGCGGGCGCGACAGTAATGGCGGCAAAAAAACCATAGACAACGGTTGGAATGCCGGCCAGTATTTCCAGCAGGGGTTTAAGGCGATCGCGTGTAAACGGGGAGGCGTATTCACTTAAAAAAATGGCACTGC
>JALTKC010000451.1 GCA_027076245.1 Gammaproteobacteria bacterium | reverse complement strand
ATATTATTCTTTTTTATTATCTATACTTCTGTTATAAACTAATAAGCATCGTAGCTAAGCATTAAGCTTAACATTATGGGTTATGGACCAGCCAGTTTTTTATTATATATGCAATTACTAAAACTCTATAAAAATTATTTATTTTATTGTAAAACACATTTCCTGCGCTATAGGGGACTTACCCGAACATCACTTATGATTGTCAGTACGCTGGTAATGACCTCAACTGCTCTACAGGCTGAAAGCTTAATTAAATGCTGGAAAAACTCGGACGGCATTACAGAATGCGGTAAACGCATTCCCCGGGAATATTATAACCAGCGTATCCGCTATATTGATGAACAGGGCATTACCCGAAAAGTTAAAGAACGCGCCAAAACGCCTGAAGAAATCCGCTCTGAGCAGGAGCTGGCCAGGCTGCTCAAGCTTGAAGCGGATCAAAAACGTAAATCCAGGGAATATGATCAGGTTTTATTAAAAACCTATCTGACTATTGATGATTTATTGAGTTCTTTGCGATCCAAACTGGATATTATTAATTCCCGCTCTAAAATACTACGCTCCAGCATGGAGCTAAAAAAACGTCGTTTCGGCAACCTGGTCAGGCAGGCTGCCAATGTAGAACGTTCCGGAAAGCAGGTTTCACCTCAACTGACAGAGTTACTCGAATCCAGCCGCAACGAAATTCGCAACCTGCAGGCACAGATCAATTCTGAAAAAAAAGAAACAGAGAAAATCAAAAAAGTGTTTGCGCATGATGTCGAACGCTTTATGATCACCAAATCAAGCCGGCTGAAACACAGCTTATCTACACCCAGTGAAGCCAAAAGATTACATGCCGCCAGGCTAAGCTGTCTTAGTGAGGCTCAATGTCAACTGCTCTGGGATCGTTCCATTGAATTTATCAAAGAGTTTGCAAGCCGCCCCATCCTTTATCAGACTCAACGGATTGTAGTAACCGATACTCCAGAAAAACATCAGGATATTGCCATGAGTCTGACAAAACTTGATGCCAGGGAATCGGACAGCAAAAAAGATCTGATATTTCAGATACGCTGTCATCCAGAACGGATAGGACAGGAGTTCTGCAATAGTGAAGAAGTGGCCGGCCTGTTAACTGAATTTAAAACCATTGCTTATAAAGTGAACAATTAATATCTGCCCATTTATTAATACAGCATCTTAAACCTGGGAGTGCGGGCATCCTGCCCGCGTCAGAAATAGCATACCAGCCAGTTTGTTGACATGGGCAGGATGCCCACTCCCAGACATTAAGACTTTTCAGGAATCAGCCGTCAGGCTTTTAACCAGAAACAGCCATTTTAATGGCCAGTTCTCATCCGGCTTTCTGGCAAAGCGAGTACGCACATAACGGCTCAGCTGGCCTTCCATAAAGCTGGTCAGAATTTCTGCAAAATAACTGATATTACCCTGATAGTGAAACTGACCTTTCAGTTCACCTTCCCTGAGCACCTGTCGTAACTGGGTTTCAATTCTCTGAAAAAACTGATCAGTGCGTTTTAATAAGCGTTCATGCTCACCAATCAGGGCATCACCCAGCAGTACCCGGGTAATGCCCGGGTTTTTAGCTGAAAAGCCAAGCACAATAGCCGTGATCCTCTCTACCTGAATAAATACCCCGTCCTGCTCACTCAGTACCTGATTAATTAACCCAAATACACTTTCCTCACTAAACTCAATCAGGGCTTCAAACATTTTTGCCTTGCTTGGGAAATGGCGGTATAAAGCCGCTTCTGAAACACCGACAGCATGCGCCAGACCGGCGGTAGTAATACGTTCGCCGGGATTCTTTTCCAGCTCCAGAGCCAGTGCCTGAAGGATCTGCTCCTTACGGTTTATTTTGGCTGACTTTCCTGTTGTAGAAGCGCTGCTGCTCACTCGTCATCCCTTGGACAGTCACCAAAAATAAGCGTGCCTATGCCTTCATCGGTAAATAATTCCAGCATCACTGCATGTTCTATTCGCCCATCTATAATATGAGCCGAACAGACATTGTTCTGTACGGCTTCAAGGGCACAACGTATTTTAGGCAGCATCCCGCCGTGTATGGTGCCGTCAGCAATCAGCTCATCAACTCTGGATACGCTCAGCCCCGTAAGCAGTTTTTCATGTTTATCCAGCAGGCCGCGGATATTGGTCAGCAGGATCAGTTTTTCGGCATTTAATTCTTCAGCCAGTTTTCCGGCCACCAGATCCGCATTAATATTATAGGATTCACCATCCTTACCCAAACCAATAGGCGCAATAACCGGAATAAAATCGCCATGGATCAGCATATCAATGACCGATGTATCAATATTAGTCACTTCACCCACATGACCAATATCAATAATTTCCGGGGCATTCATTTCTTCCGACTGGTGGGAAAAGTGCATTTTTTTTGCACTGATCAGTGCCCCGTCTTTACCCGTCAGGCCAACGGCTTTGGCACCATGGGAATTTAGCAATGAGACAATTTCCTTATTAACCTGTCCCCCTAAAACCATTTCCACAACATCCATGGTTTCCTTATCAGTGATGCGCATACCACCGACAAACTGACTCTCCTTTCCTACCCGTTTAAGCAGATCACCAATTTGCGGCCCGCCGCCATGAACAACCACAGGGTTTAGACCCACCAGTTTTAATAACACAATATCCCGGGCAAAGCCGTTTTTAAGTTTTTCATCAATCATGGCATTACCGCCATATTTTATGACAATGGTTCTGCCCTGGAACTTGCGTATATAAGGTAAAGCCTCACTTAAAACGTGAGCAATAGTATTTGCGGAATTTGTGTTTATAGTCATAAATTTTTATATCTCTTAAAATTTTTTGCTGATTCAGCACCCCTCACTCCCTTTTTAAAGAAGAGTGAAATAAAACGGCTGATTTAAAAGGGGAATTCCAGTCCAGGTTCAACTTCCATAAGTGCGGCTTTAAAGCTATTGGCAATACGCTGTAGGGCTTCTTCATTATCTGCTTCAAAACGCATGGTTAGATTATCACTGGTATTTGAGGCTCGTACCAGTCCCCAGCCGTCAGAATATTCAACCCGGATACCATCAATTGTAATGACATTACCATCATTA
>JALTKC010000450.1 GCA_027076245.1 Gammaproteobacteria bacterium | reverse complement strand
AACTGGACAATAGCAAGGCTCTGCAACAGGCTGTTCGTGATTCAGGACTGTTTCTGGAAAACGCTCTGGCACAGCAGGCCCGTGCCGGTACCACGGGCTCAGGCCTTACTGCTGCCAGCAGTATCAGAAATCCTGCTACAGACTTCAAGGCCGGCTTGCTGCAGTTACAGACTATTCTACAGAATGGCGAGGCTCTGGTGCTGCCTAAAAACCTGTCGGCTTCAGGCACAGCCTATAATACTATGCTTCAAACTCAGTTACAGGAACTACAGAACCAGCTACAGCGATTTTTTGAATTACCGGCTAAAGTCAGCCATGCTCAGGTTCAGAAACCTGTAAAAGCGGAACTGAACCTTTTCCTGTTAAATAACCCGTTGGTTATCCAGGCTCATATTCTGGATAAACTGGAAGGTGCCCTGGCCCGTATTGTCAGCACTCAGTTACAGAGCAGAGAAAGCAGTGATCAGGCTTTTTATAATTTTGAGATCCCCTTTCGCCATAATAACCAGACCGAAGTTCTGCAGCTGAAAGTCCGTGAACAGTTAAAACAGAAAGAACAGCAGAAAGGCAATAAAATCTGGACGGTAAATCTGGCCTTTCATCTGGAAAGTCTGGGCGGAGTCAGAATTTACCTGACCCTGGACAAACTGGATCTGAGTATTCAGGTATGGACTGAAGAACAGCATGCTCAGCAGCTATTCCAGCAAAACTTTTACCACCTTAAAGAACGCCTGACAGATGCCGGCTTTAATATTACTCAGCTTAAAGCCTTTCACGGCATCCCTGAGCAGGCTATAAAAGAATACCGGGACAGTCCTTTTATTATTGATGAACAGGTGTAATTTGAAACAGGAAAAAGCGTTAACAACAACCGATGACGGCATAATTAAACAGGCTATTGCTCTGCATTATGACGAATCCCGAAGCAGACCGGTTCCTCAGGTGACGGCTACCGGGCAGAATGAAATTGCCGAACAGATCCTGGAACTGGCCCAACAGCATAATATACCAGTTCATGAAGATGCTGATCTGACGAACCTTCTGTCTCAACTGGATTTATATGAGGATATTCCGGAAACCCTGTATCAGGCCGTAGCTGAAGTACTGGCTTTTGCTTATATTGTTTCCGGAAAAAAACCGAAGGGGTTTTAGGTTTTAGGGGTTCGGACGGTTGACTTGCTGGCCTGCTGGGATTCTCGTTTAAACTGTACTTTTAATAAGGCGGTAAAGGCTGAGACATTGCCTATCAGCATTCTGGAGATGATTTCAGCTGTCACCACAACTATCATTCCTGGGAGGATAATATGCAGGTTGCCGGTCAGCTCCATTAAAGCCACCAGAGCCGCCAGCGGGGCTCTCAGAACAGCACTCATCATGGCCACCATGCCTATCATGGCATAGAAACCGGCTGATCCCTGATAAAAGGGATAATAAGCCTGAACCAGCAATTCACTGATACCGCCTACGGCTCCCCCAATAATTAAGGACGGACCGATCAAACCGCCGGGCAGGCGGACACCGACAGATATGGCCGTTGCGGTCAGCTTGGCTAATAACAGAATAAACAGAGCCTGTATGCCATAGTCATTATGAAAGATCCTGTCTACGGTATCATAACTAACGCCCATAATTTCCGGTGCCCATTGCGCCAGGGTGCCCGTGATCAGCCCTGCAAGGACAAAGGCATATAAAGGCCGCCAGTGATAGCTTAATTCTGCGGTCAGTGCACTGAGCTTTATAAAACCAGATGCCAGAAAACCAATCAGAACCCCCATTATTACAATCACCGGCAGTTCACCCAGTGAACCCATAGACAATGCCGGTACTGCAAAGGCCGGACTCTGGCCATAAACCAGCCGGCTGATCACAGTACCAATAACCGATGCAATAATAATTGGTACAATATTATTAATTTTATAACGGACCCGTAAGACTTCGATAACAAAAATCACCCCGGCCAAGGGGGTATTAAAAGCCGCTGCAATAGAAGCGGCACCGCCGGCGGCGGCCAGAAGATATTCTTCATGCCGGCTCAGTGCCATTTTCCTGCCCACCAGAGCGGCATTTGCCGCACCCAGATGAATGCCCGGCCCTTCCCTGTCCACCGAATGACCGGAAACAATGGCCAGCAGGCCACCAAAAAACTGTACTACGGCATTGGTAAAAGGCAGCGACTGTTTACGAAAACGCATATAATTGAGCATGTGTACAATACCCACTGAGCGGCTGGCAGGCGGCAGCCGTTCATAACACCAACCCAGAATAATGGCACCAGCAACAGGCAGAAGCCAGCGCTGCCAGTTTGGCAATACTTCATAATTACCGATAATTCCTCCAGGCAGCAGCCAGGACTGACTTAATTCAATGGCTTTGCGAAACAGGGTCACCAGTATTCCGGCCATCAGGCCGACCAGTGTTGCCAGCAGTGAGATCCTCAACAATTTTTTATTTTTTGTTGTTGTTTGCACTGCTATAGTCTCATACTGTATCGATCAGGTTGGTAAATTAAACAATCGGAAATAATTATCCCGGGTGATCCGGGCAATATGTTCTGTACTGCAGCTTCTCAGTTCAGACAGAAATTCAGCAATATAGGACACCCAGGCCGGCTGGTTTTTTTTGCCCCGCATCGGTACCGGTGCCAGATATGGTGAGTCGGTTTCTATTAACAGCCGGTCATCGGGTACCATGGCGGCCACTTCCTGTATGGAACGGGCATTTTTAAAGGTGACGATACCGGAAAAAGAGATATAAAAGCCCAGTTCCAGAGCTTTTTCAGCGGTGGGAATATCTTCCACAAAACAATGCATAACAGCCCCGCACTGGCTGGCATTTTCCTGTTCCAGAATCTTAAGGGTGTCTTCTCTGGCATCGCGGGTATGAATAATAAGTGGTTTGTTAGTAGCAATACCAGCCTGTATATGAGTGCGAAAACGCTGTTTCTGCCACTCAAAGTTCTCCCCTCTGGGACAGGTACCATCGTTCATATAATAATCCAGCCCGGTTTCACCAATGGCAATCACATCGGGATCATTGGCCAGTTTGACCAGTTCATTAATACTGACCATAGTATCGGGCGCATGACAGGGATGCAGACCCACCGAGGCATGGACATTGGGATACTCTTTTGCTGTCGCCAGAACACGAGGAAAAGAGTCCAGATCCACTGAAATGTTCAGCATGTCGGTAACATTATGCGCTTTGGCCTGATCTATAACCTTGTCCATAGACTGGTCAAAGTCATTCAGATCCAGCATATCCAGATGACAATGCGAATCGACAAACTTCAGCGGCTGTTCCTGTGGCATTTTATTGTTCCTGTAGATTTAAAACAGGCTATTTTAGCAGAATTTCAGGATCGGATAAAAAACCAGTCAGAACACGTTTGACGCAGGTTTAACATAGTATGAAAGGTTACATGGTATGGGTAGGCCGATCTGACTGTAAGGCACCGGCCAGATAATTTTCAATTTTTTTCTGGGCCTGGCCATTATTCTGTTCACTGAACTGCACACCAACTCCGGCAGCACGGTTGCCCTGGGAACCGGTGGGTGTGATCCAGACAATGGTACCAGCCACGGGTAATTTTTCTTTTTCATCCAGCAAAGTGAGCAGCATAAACACTTCATCACCGAGTTTGTATTGCTTATTGGTGGGGATAAACAGACCGCCATTTTTAATAAAAGGCATATAAGCCGCATACAGTGCACTCTTGTCCTTAATGGATAATGATAAAATACTCTGTCTGGCCTGACCGGGACGCATCATAATACAAAAACTCTTTGCTGTTCTAACTACTGTTCTGTTCTAAAAATACGGAATATTTTCTTTTGATTATAAATCATAGGTTACTTAAGACAATCTTTCCAGTTAATCAGCAATTTTTCCAGTAACAGGTTAAAATTTACCGAACCCTGAATTTCATACCAGGCTTTATTAACTGAATCAGATAGTTGCAAAAGTTTTTTTAAGTATAATCTATTTAATAATTGTTGCAAGTCCTGCTCATAATCAATATTACTGATAAATGAGCGAGCATCAGTTAAAGCCTGTAACTGGCTTATTCTGGCCAGATCAGTCCAGGCAGAATCCAGCCAGTAAATAATATCAAAGGCACTGGCCGATATATTGTTTTGCCCTGCCTTGCTTTTGGCGGTTTTAGTCTTTTTGCTACTGGTCAATTTAAATAATTGTTCTGCTGCACTGACCGGATCATCACTGCCCGATGCAATCTGTAAAATACTATCCAATACCATTTTACGAACAGCCTGGGCATTTTCATTGGCCAGATCACAGGCTTTAAGTGGAGAACCCGCCGCCAGTGCCAGCATCAGCTCCGGCTGTTCAATCCCCTGCTCCTGCAACCAGTGCCGGGCTATTGCAGGTTCCGGCAGGGCAATATCAATCGACTGACAGCGACTGAGAATAGTCGGAAGTAAGGACTGTTTCTTACTGGTCACCAGGATCAGGACGGTATTGGCTGCTGGCTCTTCCAGAGTTTTTAACAGGCTGTTGGCGGCATTCTGATTCATGGCATCTGCCGGTTCGATAATAACCACTTTTTTATGCAGCAACTGACTGCTTAATACTGTCCACTGGATCAAATCACGGACACTTTCCACCGGAATCACTTTTTTATCATCAGGAGTACTGAGATAAAACAGATCCGGATGATTGCCGAAATTAAATAACTGACAGGAGCGACACTGCAGGCAGGGTTGCAGAGAACCGTTCTGAGAGTCCTGTACCGGTGCATGACACATTAAGGTCTGAGCCAGATATGCAGCCAGAGCTTTTTTTCCGCTGCCGGCCAGACCGCTTAATAACAGGGCATGGGGAAAGTTGTCCAGCTTATACTGATCGCCTGCTAACTGCTGCCAGAGCGACCGGTGCCAGGGATATAAGCGGGCCGTCAGTAAAGATTCAGATACAGTGGCGGGATCAGACATTATCAACCAGCTTTTTCAGTACCCGGTCCAGCTGCTGATAAACTTCTTCAATGGCCGGCCGGGTATCAATAATATAATAACGCTGCGGGTTTTCTCTGGCGAGCCTGAGGTAGGCTTCACGAATACGGCTGAAAAAAGACATCTGTTCTTCTTCAAACCGGTCTGTCTCGCCCCGGCTACGCACCCGCTCCATACCCTGCTCAACGGGAATATCCAGTAAAATAGTGGCGTCAGGGCGTAAGTCACCCTGTACCCATTGCTCCAGTTGGGCAATTTTTTCCCAAGGCAGTCCCCTGCCGCCACCCTGGTAGGCATAGGTAGCATCAGTAAAACGGTCACTGATCACCCACTGACCGGATTGCAGTGCCGGAATAATCAGCTCATTTAAATGCTGTGCCCGGGCTGCAAACATTAACAGCAATTCGGCGTCATCACATAAGGCAGTATTGGCTTTATCCAGCAGCAGTTCGCGTATTTTTTCGGCAATAGGTGTACCGCCCGGCTCACGGGTAGTAATAAAGTCAATCCCTTTTTGCTGCAAAAAGTCCTTTATATAATTTAAATTGGTGGATTTTCCCGCCCCTTCAGTCCCTTCTATGGTAATAAATTTGCCTGGATACATTTAATTCTTCTTTTTAAGGATGTATTTGCGCACGGCTTTATTATGCGCCTTTAAATTATTGGTAAATACATGGCCGCCGCTGCCGTCAGCAACAAAATACAGGCTCTTGCCCTTTTCAGGATGCAGTACTGCATGTATGGCTTCCCGGCCAGGTATCGCAATCGGGGTCGGCGGCAGGCCGTCTATCTGGTAGGTATTATAGGCGGTCTTTTTATTGATATCTTTACGCCGGATATTGCCCTTATACTCGTCACCCATACCGTAAATAATGGTGGGATCAGACTGCAGGCGCATTTTCTTGTTTATACGCCGAATAAAAACCCCGGCAATTTTACTGCGCTCACTGCTGACACCAGACTCTTTTTCTACAATAGACGCAAGAATCAGGGCCTCATAAGGGGTTTTAAGCGGCAGGTCTTTCTCTCTCTGCTGCCACTCCTGCTCCAGAACGCGCTGCATCTGTTTGTAGGCTCGCTCAATAAACTGCAGATCAGTGGTGCCTCTGGGAAAATTGTAGGTATCCGGATAAATCAGACCCTCAAGATTTTTATAGGGACTGTTCAATAACTCCGGCAGTTTTTTTAATACGTCTTTAAGCGGCTCCCTGTCCAGCGTGTGAACCAGATTAGGATCTTTGTTTATCTGAGCCAGAGCATCTTTAACGGTCCAGCCTTCTACAATCGTCAGAGCATACTGGTTTACCTTGCCTGATACAAAAAGATCCACCAGTTCCTCTACTGTCATGCCTGTGGTGAGTGTATATTCACCGGCTTTTATTTTTTCTGCTTTTTTTGATAAACGGGTATAGAGCCAGAAATAGCGGGGGTGCTTAATAAAATGCTGTTCCCGCAGTTTACGGGCTATTTTTTTTATACTGTCACCTTTGTGAATGGTAAAAGTCTGCTCTGTACGCTGCGCATCATCCAAAAAACTCAGCGGAGTCTGTAAAAACACATTATATTCATTCCAGTACCAGGCGCCGGCAAAGCTGGCAATCAGTAACAGTACGGCAATCAGTTTAAATAATCGTTTTATCATAGGCTATTAAATTGGCAGGGGCGCTGCAGCTCCGGGTTCAGACGTTTTGCCAGCCGCATACTCACATCTCGTTGCTGATAGTGCCTGCTCTTCTGGCCATATTGATATATTATTTTACTGACAGGAAGGATACCAAAAATACTATTGGTAAAAAACACCTCATCAGCATTCAGCACATCCTGCAATTCATAACGGCCCGTAGCCAGCGGTATATCCAAAGCCTGTGCCTGCTCCAGTAATTCGCTGCGTATTGTGCCGTTGACACCACTATAAGTAATTTTTGGAGTCAATAACCGTCCTCTGGTCACAAAAAACAGGTTGGAACTGATACCTTCTATTACTGTTTTTTTTGCCGACTTGTTATTATCAACAGGTAAACACTCCAGCATAAGACCTTCCCGACAGTTATTGGCTGACAGTTCCTGTGCCGCCAGTACCTGTTCCAGTCGGTTTAAGTGTTTTATCCCGGCCAGAGCAGGCTGAGGTGCCTGACAGGTCTGACAGACCATAACACTGATACCCTGCTGATAGTCATCAGCATTATGTTCCGGCCAGGGGTGAACAGTAATAATGGTTCGCGGCTGCGGCTGGTCAGGGCTTCTGTATCCCCTGCCCCCGGAACCCCGGGTAATAATAATTTTAACCACAGCCAGAGGCGGATTATTTTTTTCAGCCAGAGCCTGTTCTATCCAGTTCAATAAAGTTTGCTGTTCCGGTAGTGCCAGAGACAGCTGTTTTGTGCCCTGTTGCAGACGTTGCCAGTGACGGGACCAGAGATGCAGTGTCTGATTGATACAGGCAATGGTTTCAAATATGCCGTCACCATAAGCCAGCCCCCGATCAGAAACGGGCAGTGAAGCCTGAAATTGTCCGTTAATCCATGTCATAAGTATTGTTTAGTTCAGCCCCAATGCTCTGAGCAGGCCCCTGGCCTTGGCTCTGGTTTCCTGTAATTCGCGCTGTGCAATAGAATCAAACACCAGTCCTGCTCCTGCTCTGAAACTGAGTTTCTGTCCAGCAGTGGCTGTTGAGGCTTTATCTTCCGCAGACTGCTCCTGCAGAACAAAAGTACGGATTAAAATATTCAGATCCATGCTGCCATCCCGGTTAATATAACCCATAGAGCCGGTATAAGCCCCCCTGGGGCACTGCTCCAGTTCCGCAATAATTTCCATACAGCGGACTTTAGGACAGCCGGTAATGGTTCCTCCGGGAAATAATGCTTTTATGGCATCGACCGGGGTTTTATCCTTCTGCAATTCGCCAACCACATTGGACACAATATGATGAACGTGGGCATAGCTTTCATTGACCATTAATTCATCCACCTGAACCGTACCGGGCACACAGACCCGTCCCAGATCATTGCGGATCAAATCAATCAGCATAATATGTTCCGCCTGCTCTTTAGGATGATTATGCAGACGTTCCATCAGACGCTGATCTTCTTCATCAGAAATGCCCCGCGGATGAGTACCGGCTATGGGTCTGGATTCAAGGCGGTTATTTTTAATGCTTAACAGGCGTTCCGGAGAAGATGAAATAATACTGGCCCGGCCTGATTCTGTTTTAAATCCTGCCAGGCCGGAAAAAGGCGCCGGATTAGACCGGCTTAGTTTTTTATAGACAGAGGCTGCAAAATCAGAATGTTTATGGCTGTTTCTGTACTCAGGGCTGTTACTACGCTCAGGGCTGCAAATATCCGCCTGCCAGAGACGGGACATATTAACCTGAAAAACATCGCCGTCGCGTATATACTTACGAACTCGTTCTACAGAAGACAAAAAAGGCTGTTCAGGTTCTTCCTGCAAATTAAGCAGAAAATCTTCAATCTGCAGGAGAGAGTCTGCTTCTGACTGTATCTGTTTAATATCTTTTTGCAGTGCCTGCAGGGCTACTTTATGTTCAATACCCTGTTCCGTTACAAAAAACAGGCGATTTTTCTGATGGTCAAATATCAGAGCCTGTCTGACCCTTGCAGCATAAGCCATTGGCAGACACTGCTGTACCTGATTATTCGACATTAAGGGTGTTAATACCGGTTCGACTTCCTGAGCCAGTTCGTAAGAGAGAAAGATAAACCAGCCGCCGCGAAACGGTAAAAAACCAAACTCAGAAGACTCCTCTGCAGCCGATGCCTGATAAAGGCTGTTAAAGTTATCAAGAAAGCCTTTTTGCCTGTCAATTGTCTGATTTAATAAAGGGCTGTTATCTGCATAGGTGAGTATCCTGTCCTGTTCCAGTATCAGCCTTTGTTCAGGACGGATAAAGAGAATATCAAAATTGGAATCTCCCTGATGAATATCAGAGCCTACAGGTTCACTGCGGCTGGTACTGCTGAGAAAATAAGGATAGTCTTCAGGGGAATACAGGTGGAAACGATAAAACGCAGGCAGATTTTTAAGAGCTTGAGAAGGTAATTCTGTAACCTGGCAGGCTGTCATAGTGTATTAAGAAGCGTTAATAACAAAGTGTCCCATTTAACCTGTAACGTAAATAATCAGAAACCATAAAAGCCAGGTTAAATCAGGACAATTTTGAAATTAAACCTTACCCAGAATGAGTGTGCCATTGGTACCGCCAAAGCCAAAGGAATTGGAAATGGCGTAGTCAATATTCATTTCCTTTGCACTGCCTGCGGCATAATCCAGATCACATTGCGGATCCGGGTTTTCCAGGTTAATGGTTGGCGGTGCCACCTGATCACGTATAGCCAGAGCTGTAAAGACGGCTTCAATACCACCCGCCGCGCCCAGCAGATGCCCGGTCATGGATTTGGTAGAACTCATGGTCAGTTTATAAGCATGGTCACCAAACGTTCGCTTGGCAGCTTCTGTTTCTGCAATATCACCCGCCGGTGTGGAAGTACCATGGGCATTAATATAGTTTATCTGCTGGGGATTCAACCCGGCATTTTTCAGAGCCTGATCCATACAACGGCTGGCCCCTTCTCCGCCTTTGGAAGGCAGAGTCATATGATAGGCATCACCGCTCATACCAAAGCCCAGTACTTCGGCATAAATGTTAGCACCACGGGCTTTGGCAAATTCGTACTCTTCCAGTACTACAACACCGGCACCGTCACTGAGAACAAAGCCATCTCTGTCTTTATCCCAGGGTCTGGAAGCCCCTTCTGGATCGTCATTACGAGTGGACAGTGCACGTGCAGCAGCAAAGCCGCCCAGACCGGTTTCAGAGGTCGCCATTTCAGCACCGCCGGTGATCATCACATCGGCATCCCCGTATTCAATTATACGGGCCGCATCACCAATACTATGGGTGGCTGTCGCACAGGCAGTAGCCATAGCCAGATTCGGGCCCTTCATGCCGTATTTAACAGACAGATTACCAGAGATCATATTAATAATATTGCTGGGTACAAAAAACGGGGATATTTTACGGGGGCCACCGTTTAAGAAGGCATTAAAGCCTTTCTCAATACCGGGCAGACCACCGATACCGGAACCGATAGAAACTCCGATACGCCAGGCATTTTCTTCAGTCACTTCAAGGCCGGCATCTTCAATGGCCTGAATACCTGCCGCCATGCCATAGTGAATAAAGGTATCCATTTTTTTGGCATCTTTTCTGGACAGGTATTGCTCAACATCAAAATTCCTGACCGAACCGCCAAATTTCACACTGAAGGCACTGGTATCAAAATGTTCAATAGGCCCAATACCACTTTTACCTGCAAGAATATTTTCCCAGGATTCTGCAACCGTTAAACCTACTGGACAGACTATCCCAAGACCGGTAATAACCACTCGTCTCTTAGCCAAAAAAATTCTCCAAAATTAAACCCGGACAATATCATATCAACCGAAATCTGCCTTTAATTTCCAACCGAACATAATGTCTTCAGAAAAAAAAGAATGTAGGATAAAATTCAATAAATATGACAGGGTATAAATAAGTAAAGCCGGTTTAACAAGGCAGATATGAATTGCAATGTTAAATACGGCTTTAGAAAATATCAGGTGTTAAAAAGAAAAAATCTTGGTTTTACTTCGTCTTCTTTAACGCCTAATTGTTCAACAACAATTTTAGCCACTCTTTCTTCAACACTACTCATTTTATAAAATCTCCATAATTCTTATGCAACACTGCACTGCTTTTTCAAATTCTGCCTTATTGCACAGTCATTTGATAAGGCTAATAAAACCGGCCTTTCAGTGTGTTTATTTACGTGCCGCTATTTTAGTGAAATCTAATCGGATATACCAGTATAGATGTTAAAAAAAACCTTATTTAGTCTATTAGTTTATACTAAATTAAGATAATTGATTAATAATCGCTATGCCTTAGGGCATATACATGCCGCCATTGACATTCAGAGTTTCGCCCGTGATATACGATGCCTCATCCGATGCCAGAAACGCCACAGCAGAGGCAATTTCTTCGGCCTGCCCCAGACGGTTCAAAGGGATTTGGCTTAACAGCGCTTTTTTAGTGTCATCAGACAATGCACGGGTCATATCGGTATCAATAAAGCCTGGAGCTACGGCATTGACAGTAATACCTCGAGAACCGACTTCCCGCGCCAGCGACTTGCTGAAACCAATAATACCGGCCTTAGCCGCTGCATAATTGGCCTGCCCTGCATTACCCGTTAAACCGACTACCGAGGCGATTGAAATAATACGTCCTTTTCTGGCTTTCATCATGGCCCGCAGACAGGCTTTGGACAGTTTAAAGATAGAGGTCAGATTGGTTTCAATAATGGCATCCCATTCTTCATCCTTCATGCGCATCATCAGGTTGTCACGAGTAATACCGGCATTATTAACCAGAACAGAAGGCATGGCATACTGTTCTTTCATATTATCCAGCAGTTGGTCAATACTGGCCTGGTCGGTTACATTAAGCACCATACCCTGACCTTTAATACCATTTTCTTCCAAGTAGTTAGTGATGTTTTCTGCACCTTTTTCAGAAGTTGCAGTACCAATAATTGTAGCACCTTTTTTACCCAGGCTGATAGCAATTGCCTGGCCAATACCACGACTTGCGCCGCTCACCAGAGCGACTTCATTTTCCATAGACATCAGGAGAGTTCCTCTAAGGCTTTATCAATAGTTGCTGTATCAAACAG
>JALTKC010000449.1 GCA_027076245.1 Gammaproteobacteria bacterium | reverse complement strand
CAGAAACTGATCCACCAGCAGGAGGCTCAGTTACAGCAGTATCAGCAGAAAATACAGAGCAAACAGCAGGAAATCGATGCCCTGCATAAACACAGAATAACCTATCCCCCTTACGTTCAGAGTGCACTGAAAATTATTCGCCAGCAGTGTCCTGAAGCTGATCCCAGAGTATTGTGTGACTATATCGAAGTCACTGAACCGCAATGGCAAATGGCCATAGAAGGTTATCTGGGCGGTGCCCGCTTTTCTATTCTGGTGGCAGAGGATTATGAGGCAGAAGCCATACAGGCTGTACGCAGTCTGCCTGGAGGCAATCGTAACCGGGCCAGAGTGATTCAGGGCAGCCGGGCACGGGCAGATATGCAGCGCCTGTCAGTTAAAAAAGATTCGGTGGTGGAAATTCTGCGCTTTGAACATAAAATTGCCGAATATTATATTAAGGCTTCCTACGGCAATGTGGTGCGGGTAGCCGATGCTCAGGCTCTGCGTATGACTCCCAGGGGGATCACCGCTGACGGACTGGCCTCGGGCAGTTATAGTATGTGGCGCTGCGATCTGCCCGATTCTGAACTGGTGTTTGGGCAGGGTGCCAGAGAAAGGGCTCTGATTGCCAAACAGGCTGAACTGGATAAACTGCATATCGAAGCCGATAAGCTGCAGCGTATCCTGCGCCAGAACCGCGAACTGTTTAGTGCAGTGGAGCATATTAAGGCTCTGGACTATGTCAGCATTATTACCCATATGCTGGATCAGCACCGCCAGCTGCAGCAGGCAGAAAAAACACTGGCTGAACTGGATTTAAGTGATTATGAATCCCTGGAGCAGGAATTAGCACAGCGCCAGCAGGAATATGAAACCCTGGAAAAACAGAAAGAAGATCTGGATCAGGAACTGGGCGGCTTAAAAGTTGAACAGAAAAAAATCACCGAACTGGTTAAAAACCTGGATAAGGAGCAGGATAAACTGCAGACTGCACTGGAAGAAAAAGAACAGGCTGTGGAACAGATTGCCCGTATTGATACCAGCTTTAAACCGGACCAGGCACTGGAACAGGCCGATAAACGGGCACAGCAGGCCGGCAGTGAGCTGGATTTCAGTGACGAACTGGACAATCTGCAGGCGCAGCTGGCAGAACAGATTCTGGATATTGAAACCAGCATTATGGAGCATAATCAATTATGCAAGCGTTACGATACTATTGAGTCCACTCATCAGGCTTATGAGCGCAATAGTCTGGAGTATTTTAAACAGATACAGAACCTTTCCGAGCAGGTAGATACTATTAAAAACCGCCTGAAAAATAATGTTCTGGCTGAAAAACAGGAAAAACTGACTGCCCTGAAAGAAGATTTTAATACCGCCTTTGTCACCAATTTATGTCATTCCATATATCAGGCGATCAATGACGGCAAACGCATTCTGGACGATTTAAACAGAGAGCTGGAGCATCACCGTTTCGGTACCGATCAGGAGCGTTTCCGCTTTGCTTATACCTGGGTGCCGGAGTTTCGGGAATACCACCGCTTTTTTAAAGAGGTGATTAACCAGCCCAATCTGGGTGACGGAACCACACTGTTTAATGCCGAACTGTCAGACAATGCTCAGGCGGTTCGAGACAAACTGATGGCCATGCTGCTGGATGACGATGAACAGAAAGCCGCCCGGGAACTGGAACGCATCAGCGACTATCGTAATTACCGTAATTATGAAATTTACAAGGAACCGGAAGGTAAGGAGCCTATTCCCCTGAGCCAGTACGGTACCGGTTCCGGCGGACAACTGGAAACACCGGCTTATATTATCCGCTCGGCAGCTATAACGTCAGCCTTCAGATTCAATGAAGGCGACAGCCATCTGCGTATGGTTATGGTGGATGAGGCCTTTTCCAAAATGGATGAAGCCCGTTCCAGAGAAGTCATTGACTATCTGACCAATACCCTGGGACTGCAGCTGATATTTATTATGCCCACCAGCAAGTCCGGGCCGTTTATGGATATTATCAGCAATCAGTTTGTGTTCAGCAAATGCCCGGTCTCCCAGCCGCGCGGTGAACTCAATACCCGCATGCTGGTGGACAGAAAAATATGCGATCAGGATAAACTCAAACAGCTCTGGGCCCGACACAGAAAAACCATCCGCCATCAGGCCATGCTGGATTTTATGGAAGATATCTAGTAAATATTGGCTCCTGGGAGTGCGGGCATTCTTGTGGTTTAAAGCAAACTGGTTATGAAAATTCAAAATACAGGTTTTACCAATCATATGAGTGACATGCTCTAAAACTTCCAACGTAATTGAAAAATTTTCAGGCTCAAGAATTCAGTCTAATTGAGAGCGGCTGGTTTTTATTTTTTGAGCTAATGAGCTTTTGATGATATTTTGTTCCTCCATAATATCGGCAAGCTGAAGTTTATGTGTTTTTGCAGATACTTTTTCAAAGATACCTGCTTCTTCAAGAAAAACATCAAAATTACTGCCTGTATGTTTATTCATTATTTTTTACTTCTTTAAACCTAAATAAACCAGTTGAACCTACTGCAAATGTCCATAGCACTGACTCTACAAAGCTTTCCAAATATTCAGACTTCATCCGTAGGTGATAACGAATAAAGCCAAAATAACCTGTAAAACCTTGTATTTTCAGTACTCTGCTTATTCTCGCTATAATTAGACTGATTTATTTAGGCTAAACTACTCATTTTTCCGATGACGAGTCTTCTCAATTTCATTTTCCGGGGGGGTATAATCACTATCAAGGCAGAATGGATGGAGATATGCTGGCTAAATAATCAGCGGGTTAAATTTTAAACAATCCATGCTCTCGGCCTGTTTGTTTTTAGATAAAGGACTGGTTTTTTATCCAGGTAGCAGTTTGTTAAGTTGACAATATTAAAGCTTTTATTACGTTGGTCGATTATATTATATAACAAATAATACACGTACGGACTTATTAGCTAATAAGTCAGAATTCAGTGTAAAAACAGTAAAAAAGGATATAACTCATGGCATTAAAAAAATCCTCTAACAAAAACAGTCATTATTCCTCAACGTCTAATAAAGAGGCCGGCTCAGGCAAACGGCTGGCTGAAGAACAAAGACGTAAGGCCAGAACCCTCGCAAAACAACAGCAAGCCTCTGAACAAATAGCCCGGGCGACTATCGTATTAACCCAGGGTATTGGTGATGCACTCTCTGCCCGGGGGCAACTCAATATTGCCATGGAAGAAATAGCTGCCGGAGCAGAACAGGCTGCCGGTGCCGCCCAGGAATCACTATCTGCTGTAACTCTGATACGGGAGCAGGTAGAACAGCAAATTGCCAAAGCGGTTTTAAGCTCTGAAAAAACCCAGTCACTGACTGAACTGGTCAAGCGGATTAATAAAGATATTAATTTATTAATCCGCGATGTCAGTGCTGCTGCAGAAAGGCGTCTTGAATCATCAAAGAAAATGACCCGCCTTGAAGAGCAGGCATCAAATATTAATGATGCAGTTAAACAAGTTACCCGTATTGCCGACCAGACAAATCTTCTGGCACTAAATGCCGCCATTGAGGCCGGTCGGGCCGGCAAGCATGGCAAAGGGTTTGCAGTAGTAGCCGATACGGTAAGAACCTTGGCAGAAACATCTGAAAGCAATGCAGGAAATATTGCCTCTATTATTGAAAACATTCAGAAAAAAACCACTTTAGTCAGTGATTTAGTCAAAAAAGCGTCTCAAGCCGCGGTTCAGGAAGCAGAAAAAGGTAAAGTCATTACTCAGAAAATGAACACTATCAGCACTGATGTTGAAATTATTGCAACAGGTGCACAGGAAATTGTCACCAGTGGTGAAGAAATGCAACAGGCAATTCTGGAATTACAAAAAGGTTCTGAATCCATAGCTGCAGCAGCAGAAGAACAATCATCAGCATCAGAAGAAGTACTTAGCACCCTGGAACAACAAGGGCAGGCTTTAAGCGGTGCAGAACAGGCGTCTGAAGAACTGGAAGTGCAGGCGGAAGAGTTAAAAAACAGTACTGATATTAGTAAAAGTTCAGAAGAAGTGGCTGCCGCCTCAGAGGAGCTTTCTACATCTATAGAAGAAATAAATCGAGCCGCAGCAGAAATTATGACGGCCATAAGTCAGCTCAGTCGTGGTGCCGAACAAGCGGCTACTGCTTCTGAGCAAGCATCTGCCGGTGTTTCTCAAATAGAAAAAAGTTCCGAAGCTACAGAACAGAGAGCTAATGACAGCCTTGAAAAAATTCAGAAATTTACAGAACAGTTAAAAGAAAACAAAAAAGCGACTGAAGAAATGCTCAACACTTTGAGTGAACAGGCAGAACAGGGTAAAAATATATTAAAAGAAGTGCATGAAATTGAGCGCTTATCCCGAAAAATTGACAAAATTACAGATGCAATATCCACGGTGTCAATAAAAACCAGCATGCTTGCAGTTAACGGTGCCATTGAGGCAGCACGAGCGGGTGAATTTGGTAAAGGTTTTGCTGTTGTATCAGGAGATATTCAAAACCTTGCAGATGATGTTGCTGACAACATTGAACAAATACAAGATCAGGTAAAAGCGATACAGGATAATGCGGCTATGGTTGTCCAGGATTTGGGTGAAATAGCAAGTTCGTCTATACAGGAACTTGAAAATGCCAAAACGGCAACCTTAAATATGGAGCAAATGGTCGATGAAGCAGATGAAGTTCTCACGGGAAACCAGACAATATTATCAGCCTCACAGGAAATCGCGTCAGCGGTTTCACAAACCAAAAAGGCCATTGAACAAATAGCTGCAGCCACTGAGCAGGCAGCCAGTAATACCAATGAAGCAGCGGCAGCTGCCGAACAACAGGCTAAAGGCTCTGAAGAACTGGCTGAAACTATTGAAAATATAGCTTCTATTGCTGATGAGCTGCAAAATTTCTAAGTATGCAGTATGTTATGACTTGCTAACAGGACACAATGATGACAAAACTCTTACACCCTGAAAGTGAACATGAGTTGCATCACCCGGAAACAGTATCCGATGATTTTACCAATGATAGTGATCAGACTATAAGTCAATATGTAACCTTTCATATTGCTGATGAAGTCTTTGGTTTTCCGATGCAACAGGTGGCAGAAATTATCAGACTACCTGAAACCATTAGCGTTCCTCTTACTCCTGAGTCTCTTCTTGGATTATCCAACCTCCGGGGTAACATTCTTCCAGTGCTGGATTTACGAAGAATCCTTCAATTTAATGAAAGCAAATTCAGTGATGCAACCAGGGTTATTGTAACTGATTCGGGTAACATTCTAGGTTTTGTCGTAGATAAAGTATCTCGGGTAATGTCCATAGATCAATCTTCAATAGAGCACGCTGAAAATGTAAAAAGCAGTGTCAACAGTGATTTATTTAGCGGCGTTATAAGAGAGGGAAATCAACTGATACAATTACTGGATATTCACAAGCTGATTGATCTGGATTTTGACCATCTCATAAAAGAGGCCAATTCAGATTTGTGTTTTTCCGGACAAACCCATTTGATTAATGATAATACTGAAGGTAATAACGATGATGAAGAGATTAGCCAGGTCGTTACCTTTATTATAAATAACCAGGAGTATGCCATTGATTTAATGGGAGTTGAGGAAATAGTCAGGATACCGGACTCTATTGCCAAAGTGCCTGTTACCGAACAGCATGTACTGGGAATTATTAACCTTCGTGGGAGAGTTTTACCATTAGTTAATATGCGGAAAATGTTTGATTTTAATGATTTGGAGTTAAGTGAAAATCACCGTATATTAGTTATTAACTTACGTAGTGCCGGAGGTATAAAAAACTCAGTGGGCATTGTAGTTGACGATGTACGTGAGGTTATGCATATAGCTATGAATATGCGTGATCCTGTTCCGTCAATTATGAAGAAATCACAAACAACAGAAATTGACAGCATATCTCGGCTGGAAGATGGTAAGCGTATTATTTCTATTCTTAATGTTCAAAGTATGTTTGACCACCCTTTTATTCAAACAGCTCTTGCAGAACAATCTGATCAGAGCAGCAACCATGAAGGAGAATTCATGAATAATCAGGAGCAAACAACATTAACTGAGGAAGACAGCGATGAAACTCAAATGGTTGTGTTTAAACTGGCTGATCAGGAATACGGTGTAACTATTGATGATGTCCAGGAAATCACCCGAGTTCCTGAAGAAATGAACAAAGTACCCAAAACTCCTGAATTTATTGAAGGTATGATCAATCTTAGAGGAACCATCTTGCCTGTGATTGACATGAGGGGACGTTTTGGTTTAGAAAAAATTGGAAGAAATGAAAGACAGAGAATCCTGGTGCTTAATATAAATGGTCATCGTACCGGTTTTATTATGGATTCAGTTGTTGAAGTATTACGACTTAATCGAAAAAACATTGAGGCAGCCCCCGACTTATCAGAAGAACAGGCCAAACTAATGGGGCATGTAGTTAATTTAAAAGAAGAAAAACGTATGATTCAGGTGCTTAATGTCCATGAACTTTTAAATGAGAATGAAGAAGCCTTTATTTCCAACACAAAACAAACTGAGTAAAATTTTATCTGCTAACATTAAAAATGTTAACTATACTAAAAAACTTTGATTACTTAATACAAGGTGATAGGAAATACCCGGAATGAAAAAAATTGTGGTAATTGATGACTCAGCCTTAATGAGAAAATACATTCGTCAAATTCTGGAAAGCCAGAATTATGAAGTATATACGGCTCGTAATGGTGAGGAAGGCTTGCAGCGTATACGTGAGATATCACCCGATGCTGTTACACTTGATATTAACATGCCTGTTATGGACGGTATTACCTGTTTAAGTCATATTATGACAGAAATGCCCGTACCTGTACTGATGATATCCTCACTAACAGAGGAAGGAGCTGTTGCAACCTTTGAGGCACTTGAACTGGGTGCTTTTGATTATGTGGCCAAACCAGGCGGCACGGTTTCTTTAAATCTGCATGAAGTAGAAGATGAAATAATAGGCAAACTCCGTTCAGCAATTAGATCTGGAATCAACAAATCAAAAGGACTTGGGCGCCGGTTACGAAAACAACGTGAAGACATACAAGCCAGGGGACGGAACACAGGAGGACGTACCCGAAATAAAGTTTCATCCAAAGGTCTTGTTGCAATTGGAGTATCAACCGGAGGGCCAGGGGCACTGGAAGAAGTAATTTCTCACCTCCCTGCTGATTTTCCTCTGCCTATTCTGGTTGCACAGCACATGCCGGCCAGATTTACTAATGTATTTGCAAAACGGTTAAATCGATCATGTGAAATAGAAGTGACTGAACTGACAACCGCTACTGAACTGGAACCAGGAAAAGTATATATTGCCAGAGGTGATGCTGATGTAAAGATAATAAAAAGACGAGAAAAATTAATGGCAACCAGCATACCTGAACGCAGTGAATATATCTGGCACCCCAGTGTTGAACTTATGGTTGAATCAATAGGTGAATACTATGATCCAAAATCAGTTATCTGTGTCCAGTTAACGGGTATGGGCTATGATGGAGCTAAGGCGATGGCCAGCCTGCATGATAAAGGTGCCCGTACTATTGCAGAATCTGAAGAAAGTGCTGTGGTTTTTGGTATGCCGAAAGAATTAATTGCATTAAACGGAGCCGATAAAATTTTACCCATAGAGTCCATTGCCCAACAGTTAATTAGCTGGACACAGTAAAATTAAAACATGGAAAATTACATATGGCCTTAAAAAAACAAACTAATAAAGAAAATAACTCTCCTCAGGAAAAGCGTAAGACTAACAGGACTTTTGAGGGTTTAATAACTGAGTTATCCAGCCCGGATATACGCAAACGAAGATGGGCAGCCCGAGATTTATCCGAACATGGAGAACAGGCAGTTTCAGCTCTTCTGGGTGCTCTTAATACTGAAAAAGAATTTGTTGTACAGGAAGCGATTCTGGATACTCTGGAAAATATCGGGGGTGAGAAAGTAGTTACAGGTTTGCTCCCTTTTTTACGTTCAGACAATGCAGCTCTAAGAAACTCTGTAATCAGCGTTCTTCAGGCTATGCCGGAATCAGTCGCTTTACATATTATTGATCTACTCAATGATCATGATTCTGATGTGCGTATTTTTGCGATTGATATTCTTCAGGTATTGAAACATCATGATGCACCACAGTGGTTAGTATCTGTACTCAAAGATGAAAATCATGTCAATGTTATTGCGACTGCTGTTGACAGGCTTGCTGAAATCGGAACACCCGATATGGTCAAGGACTTATTGGCTATAAAAGAACGTTTTCCTGATGAACCATATCTTCATTTTGCTGTTGACACGGCAATATCAAGAATTAACGGCCAACAATAAACCATTAAACAGGACAGCCATGTTAACAGGAAAGTCAATGGAAAAAGTATCTATTAGCGATGCCGATTTCGCTAGATTCCGTGATTTCTTTTATCGAAAAACAGGGATTTATTTTGAAGACAGCAAGCGTTACTTTGTTGATAAACGTTTGCTGACTCGTATGGAAAAAACAGGGCACAAAACATTTCGGTCATACTTTACAGCCCTGCGCTTTAACACCTCAAATGATGAGTTGCAGGAACTGATTAACATTATGACGGTTAATGAAACCTACTTTTTCCGCGAAGAATATCAACTCCAGTGTATGGTTGAATCTGTTTTAGGTGAAATTTTAAAACATAAAAAAGACAATGATGATATACGTATCTGGTCAATACCATCCAGTACGGGTGAAGAACCTTATTCAATTGCTATTTATTTACTGGAATACTGGTCTGAAATCAATAATATAGATGTGGAAATTGTTTCCTCTGATATTGATACAAAAGTACTGGAACAGTGTAAAAGAGGCATGTACAGCAAGCGTTCCATTCATCATTTACCCCAAGATATTCTAAAAAAATATTTTACTACTCATAATGACGGTCATTATTTTCAAATTGATAAAGAATTAAGAGATGCTATAGATTTTACACAGGTAAACTTATCAAATCCAAATGATACAAAGCAATATCGTAACTTTGACCTGATATTCTGCCGTAATTTATTAATTTACTTTGATGAAACTTCCAGAAAAAACGCAGCTGAAGTTTTTTATGATGCTCTTAATCCTGGTGGGTTTATTTTTCTTGGTCACTCAGAATCCATGAGTCGTATTTCTTCCTTGTTTAAGGTAAGAAAATTTCCCAAGGCGCTGGCTTATCAAAAACCATTTATCTAAGAGTTTAATGGAGTCGTTCACAGGAATTAAATCAATGAAAAAAATATTAGTTGTCGATGATGCAGTAACGGTTCGACTATACCATAAACAGTTAATGGAGTCCCTCGGTTATTCTGTTGATGAAGCTGAAAATGGTGTTGAGGCACTGGAAAAAGGGTTATGTAACCATTATGACCTTTACCTTGTTGATGTAAATATGCCCAAGATGGATGGCTACCGTTTTACAGAAGAGCTTCGACAGATCCCTGAACTGCAATCATCACCGGTCATAATGATCAGTACAGAAGCAGAGGAAAAGGACAAGGAAAAGGCATTCATGTCAGGGGCTAACTTTTACATAGTCAAACCGGCTGTTCCTGAAGAAATAAAAGAATATGTTGCTTTATTGGTTTCTGGAGAAAATTAATGGATAGCATGCTACAGTCATTTATTGAAGAGTCCCGGGAAAACCTTGAAGTTGCCGGCAACTGTTTCCTGGAATTAGAAAAAAAACCAGATGATATGGAGTTAATGAATGAGCTTTTCAGAGCCATGCATACCATTAAAGGCAACTCAGGCCTTTTTGATATAGCCCCATTAACTAAGGTTGTTCATGCAGCAGAAGATGTGCTTGATCTGGTTCGTAATGGCAAGTTTTCCTTAACTGAAGAACATATTGATCTCTTCCTGGACTGTATGGATCAGGTGAATATATGGCTCGATTCTCTTGAACAAAAAAATAGCCTAACAGATGATGCTGAAGAAATCAGTCAACACCTCTCAAGCCAGTTACACCAACTATTAGACAGTAATTCGGATTTAAATAAAACAGACGGCTCTATTAACAGTGATGATGCTCCTGAAATAGCAGAAGAAGAACCAGCTGATCAACCAACAGATACCGAAAATACAACATCAGCTCCACCTGAGTGGATAGTTGATGCAGGAGATAATGTTCGGCAACAAATATTTAAAGCATTTCAACAGAGTGATAACGAGGAATTGCAGTTACTGGCCATTGAGTACCAACCAGATGAATCATGCTTTTTTAACGGCGATGATCCGCTCCTGACCGTATATAACTTGCCCGGATTACAATGGTTTAAGATTTATAACAAAACAGACTGGCCTGATATCGATGCTCTGGATCCTTTTCAGTGTAATATTAATTTTCATATATTAGCCTTATCTGACAAAAAGTCAGTTCAGCATCATTTACGATATATTACTGATCAATATCAATTATCCTGTATTGATATTAAAGATATAATTTTCCCTTCTGGAGAATACATACAGGATGAATTATATACTATGTTTGTTGCTGATGCCCGAGATGCTGTGAGCTCAGACAACTGGCAACGACTTAAGCAACTGCTGGTTCCACTACTGGAAACCAGTTCTGAAAATTTATACCAGACATCCGCACTGCAGTGGATTCAGTTGCTTCTTGAAAGAGAACATCCTTTAAAACATTACATTTCTGCTCTTATAACCGCTATTAAGCAAGGCAGCTTCTCTGCTTCCAATGCAGATAACGACCAAAGTTCTGTTCCAGAAAAAGAAATGAGAGTATCCAGTTGTACACTGGAGCTATCACCGGCCTTAAACACCTTGCTAGAAACCCAACTTAAAATTCTATCCATGCCCTGTCCACCTGTTTTATTAGCTGGGCGTATAAGCTCTACGGCTGAGATTTTAAACAACCTGTTTTCTAAATTAAACTGGGAAAATGATCAAAACAAGCTCAAGCTGGCATCTGAAGAAGCCATTGAGCAACAATCCTGTCAACCTTTATATGATTTTCTACAAAAGGTACTGCATAACAGCGCATCAGAGACTCACGATAATATAAAAAATATCCAGCAACAGTCATCCAACATTAGCCCAAATAAAAATAGGGATATTATTAAGCCTGACAAAAACTCATCTGGCTCATCCACAACTTCAACTATTAATAAAGAAGCAAAATCTGATGAGTTATCCGTTTCTCAACAAAAAGGAGCAACAAAAACATTAAAAGTTGATCAGGAACGTATTGACAAGCTAATGGATCTGGTAGGGGAACTGGTAGTAGCAAAAAACACCCTGCCCTTCCTGGCAAAACGTGCTGAAGAAACTTACGGCATAAAAGAACTCTCCAAAGAAATTAAAACTCAGTACGCTGTCATTAACCGTTTATCTGACGAATTGCAAAGTGCCATGATGTCAGTCAGAATGGTACCTGTTTCTCATGTTTTTCAACGCTTTCCACGTCTGGTCAGGGATTTATCACGTCGTTTAGATAAAAAAATAAAATTGGTCCTGGAAGGTGAAGAAACTGAGGCTGACAAGAATGTTATTGAAAATCTATCAGACCCTCTTATTCATCTGGTTAGAAACAGCCTGGATCATGGTATTGAATCTCCCGAACAAAGATTAAATGCAGGGAAACCTGAAGAAGGCACATTAATTTTACGGGCAATACCTAAAGACGATCAGGTTTTAATAGAAATTATTGATG
>JALTKC010000448.1 GCA_027076245.1 Gammaproteobacteria bacterium | reverse complement strand
TTTCTTTTTTAATAGCCTCACCCATGATCAATGAAGTGGCTGTGGTTATATTGGTGGGTATTCTGGGCTGGAAACTGGCGGTACTTTATGTACTTGCTGGCTTAAGCGTGGCCTGGTTTGGCGGTATTATTATGCAGTGGTTTAAACCGGAACGCTGGGTAGAGGATTATGTCTGGAAAATACAGATGGGACAGACTGACCTGCCTGAACCCGGTACTTCATTAAAGGACAGACATCAGTATGCTCTGGCGGAAGTTAAGGAAATTATACGCCGGATATGGAAATGGGTAGTCATCGGCATTGGAGTGGGGGCACTATTTCATGGCTATGTTCCTGAAAGCTGGGTAAGCGAACATCTGGCCAGCGGTAACTGGCTGGACGTGCCTATGGCTGTATTACTTGGCATTCCCCTCTATTCTAATGCCACAGGTATAATTCCTGTCGCTGAGGCCATGCTCAATAAAGGTGTTGCAGTGGGTACTACCCTGTCCTTAATGATGAGTGTAGCCGCTCTGTCCCTGCCGGAAATGCTGATTTTAAGAAAAGTGATTAAATGGCCGGCTCTGGTAATATTTGTCGCAGTATTGGGTGTTGCCTTTATACTGGTCGGCTGGGGTTTTAACCTGATTTAAACCAGTATAAATCAACTGTGACGAGATTATCTGATATATTTTTGGATTTATTATATAATTATGAAGTTTTATACCCGAAATTCAGTTCAGGTATAAACAATTAATTGTTTATACAAAATACGGAATACTATATGTTGAAATTAAAAAAGCTTGGCGCAGCCCTGCTATTGGCTGCGGGAACATTAGCGACGACCTTTGCTAATGCAAGTGACGGCACTGCAGGCTATGCTTATCCTATCGATAACGCCTATGCCGCCACCATTATTGGTACACCTAATGGTTATAAGGCCGAATTACCTAAATATACCGATATACCGGCCAAAGAATATACATTAAAAGAACCCGGTAAAACAGACTCTATCCCGGATGTTTTCTGGTATGAGAAGAAAGGGCTTAAATACACCTTAACTGCTCAGAAATACAAAGCCCCGCTGGTCTTTGCCATAGCCGGTACCGGAGCCACTCATTTAAGCAGCAAAATGAAGCTCTTTCAGCGGGCTTTTTATAATGCCGGTTTTCATGTCATCAGTATCAATTCTCCTACCGTATCCAACTTTATGCTTAATGCATCCCAATCGGCTATTCCCGGAAATCTGGAAGAAGATGCAGAAGATTTATATAACGTCATGAAGTCAATTATTGAGCAGCACCCTGAGCTGGATGTAAGCCAGTATAATCTGATAGGTTATAGTCTGGGCGCCTCTCATGCGGCTTTCGTTGCCCGTCTTGATGAAAAGGAAAAAGCATTTAACTTTAATAAAGTTATGATGATTAACCCGCCATTAAATCTGTACAGCTCTGTACAGAAACTGGACAAAATGCTGGAGGAGAATATTCCTGGCGGCATGGATAATTTCAACACTTACTTCAGAAACCTGATTAATAATATTACTGAATACCATAAGGATAATCCCGGTATTAATATGCTCAGCTCAGATTTTCTGTATTCTGCTTATAAGGATAAGAACCCCAGCGATTATAATATGCAGGCTCTGATTGGTGTTGCCTTTCGCTTATCCTCTGCCAACCTTATCTTTGTTAGCGATGTTGCAAACAACCTCGGTTATGTGGTCCCTAAAGGTACAAAGCTGACCAGTACCACATCGTTAACTGAATACTCAAAAGCAACACGCCGCTTAGGCTTTGTTGATTACGTTAATGAGGTCTATGTCCCCTATTTCAACAGCAAAACAGGTAAAGATAAAGCGGCACTGGTTAATGATACCAGCCTGTTAAGTATCAGTGACTACCTGATGAATACAGACAAAATTGCTTTAATGCATAATGAAAATGACCCTATTTTACAGGCGGGAGAAATTGACCAGATAAAAAGTTTATTTCCCGGTCGTGCCATGGTTTATCCTACCGGAGGCCACTGCGGTAATATGGAATATAAGGATAATGTAGAGTATATGGTTAATTACTTTAAAACCGGAGATAATACCGCTACCGTTGCCTCCATCAATAACGGGAGTATGAAATAATGATTAATACGATTATTCAGAAATTACTATCCCGTCGTTTGTATTTTGTTGTTCTGGCCGTAGTACTTTTACCTGCCTGTAGTGCCGTTCAGCCCGTGGTACCGGAAGATGCGCCTGAAGCAATGCATCCTGTCGAAGAACTGGTTAAGGATGATTTGGAATACGCCATTGATATCTATGACCCCTTTGAAGGTATGAACCGAAATATTTATAACTTCAATGCACAGCTAGATGAATATGTACTCATTCCTGTCGTGAATACCTATACCACTTATGTACCTTCTCTGTTGCGTCAGGGAGTCCATAATTTCTTCAGTAATATCGCTACCGTTACGGATATTCTGAACTCTGGCCTGCAGTTAAAAGGCGAGAAGACTCTAAATAATAGTGTCCGTTTTGTTTCCAATACCACTGTTGGCCTGTTAGGTGTATTTGATGTGGCCACAGGTATGGGCTTTCCACAGCAAAAAGAGGACTTTGGGCAGACCCTGGGTTACTGGGGTGCCGGAGAAGGACCTTATCTGGTATTGCCGTTTTTCGGTCCCTCAAATCTGCGTGATACAACAGGTTTAATTACCGATTCTCTGGTAAGTACTTATTTTCTTGACGAAGTGGGCCTGAATTATGATTCTGGCTGGGAAGCGTTCTATTATATTATGCTGGGCATCGATACCCGTGCCGCTATCCCCTTCCGTTATTATGAGTCCGGCTCACCCTTTGAATATGAAACGGTTCGCCTTTTATACACCGAAGGCCGCAGAGTTTTAATAAACGATTAAAACCTGTTCTTTATCCAGCCCAGGGTAATACACCTCTTTTTAAAGGAAGTTTTTTTACCCTGGGAGCGCGGGCATCCTGCCCGCGTAAATACAAATTCATTTTCTAGATTAAATTGCGGGCAAACAGTCCATATTCTCTAAAAAGACCTTTTTGTAATATTAGTTACTGAAGTCCCCGCCCTCTTTTTATAGTATTAATAAATAACACACCACAGGGAATCCAT
>JALTKC010000447.1 GCA_027076245.1 Gammaproteobacteria bacterium | reverse complement strand
TAATGTGAACAATTATCATTAACAGGATTAGCCTCCCCTGTTTATTTAATAGATTATGATTTCTGCTGATATTATGCGGTTATTATGCTGTTTTTTTAAGCAACTTCCGGTCCGACACCCTACAAATGTCCTACACCCGGGATTTATACTTTATCTAATTCCAATTATCTTCCTTACCATTCCCCCTCCCTTTTGGGGTATATAACCATACTCCTGGACCAGACAGGGTATTTGGATATAATTTTGTACTATGAAATAATGCTGTATCACCCTCAATTGCCAATCTGAAAAAACGGAATCCTTAGTATGCTGCAAACTCAAATTATTCCTGTAACCGCCTATCAGCAAAACTGCAGCCTGCTCTGGTGCGACCAGACCAATGAAGCTGCCCTGATTGATCCCGGGGGCGACACGGAAATATTAATGCAGACCATTAAGGAAAAGGACCTGAAACTGACCCAGCTCTTGCTGACCCACGGACACCTGGATCATATTGGCGGTACCGAAGAACTGGCCCGAACCACTGGTGCCAGAATAATCGGCCCTCATAAAGATGATTTTTTCTGGATTGATATGTTGCAGCAGCAATGTGAAATGTTTAATTTTCCAGTAGTCAATACGTTTAAGCCCGATCAATGGCTGAATGAAGGCGATACCCTGACCCTGGGCCAGGAATCCTTTGACGTCTTACACACTCCCGGCCATACTCCCGGACATATTGTCATTATTCACCATCCGAGTAAAACCGTCTGGGTGGGTGATGTTCTGTTTAAAAACGCCATTGGCCGCACGGATTTTCCCCGGGGCAATCACAAAGACCTGATCCGGGCCATTAAAACCAAATTATTTGCCCTGCCCGGCAATTACCACTTTGTACCCGGCCATGGCCCCGGCGGTACTCTGGAAGAAGAACAGCAGCACAATCCTTTTTTAAAATAACAGCCACAAATATCACCATTAGAAGGTAGCTTATAGACATTTCAACAGGATGCTATATAATTTTTGATAATCGTACAACAATTATCAAAATTATGAAAATACAGCCTTTACCTTTATTTATACATTCTGTTCCTGCCGGCTTTCCTTCTCCGGCAGATGATTATCTGGAACAGTCTCTGGATCTGCATCGTTATCTGATCCGTCACCCGGCCGCCACTTACCTGGCCCGTGCCAAAGGCCATTCCATGACCGGACGGGGTATTTTTGACGGTGATCTGTTAATAGTGGATCGTGCTCTGGAAGCCGTTCATAACCAGATTGTAATAGCTGCACTTGATGGGCAGCTGACCTGCAAGATCCTGGATAAACAGCATCAATGCCTGCGTGCAGCCAATAAAAACTATCCACCCATTGCTATTAATGAATTTTCCGATTTAATTATTGAAGGGGTAGTGGTCCATTCCATACGCCACCATACTCCACCGGTATCCTGAATAAGGTAATCTGAATGTTCTGTCTGGTTGACTGTAACAGTTTTTACGCCTCCTGCGAACAGGTTTTCCGACCGGATTTACGGGGGAAACCGGTGGTGGTGCTGTCTAATAATGACTGTTTTATTGTTGCCCGTTCTGCCCAGGCCAAAGCACTGGGCATTGGGGATTTACAGACCGTTTTTGATATTAAGTCCTGGCTGCATAAAAACAGGGTCGCTGTTTTTTCCAGTAATTACCCGCTATACGGCGATCTTTCCAACCGGGTGATGGAAACCCTGCGGCTGTTCTCTGCTCATATTGAAATTTACAGCATCGATGAAATGTTTTTATTTCTGGATAATATTAAAAATACCTCACTTAATAACTATGGCCGTACTATTAAAAATACCGTGTACAAGCATACCGCCCTGCCGGTCGGAGTCGGTATTGCCCCGACTAAAACCCTGGCCAAGCTGGCCAGCCGGGCAGCCAAGGACATTAAAAAGTGCCGGGGCGTATGTGTACTGGATACGGCCAGAAAATGGGACTGGATGAAAAAAAGAACCCCGGTCAATAAAATCTGGGGTATATCCTCCCGTTTTGCCCGGCGACTGGCAGATTTAAATATTTATACCGCCCTGGAACTGGCCAGTGCCGATCCCAAATACATTCGCCGTCATTTTAATGTCTGTGTAGAGCGTATTATTGAGGAGTTGAACGGGCATCCCTGCCTGTCTCTGGAGGAAGTCCCCAATCCCCGTAAGCAGATTTACTGCACCCGTTCTTTTGCGCGTAAGACCAGTCAATTACAGCCCATACTGGATGCCGTCAGCCTGTATGCCGCCCGTGCCTGCGAAAAACTACGCGCTCAGGAATCACTGGCAGCCTCTGTTCAGGTGCTATTGTACAGCTCTACTTATCAGAGTAATTACTATAACAGCAGTAAAGTCGTGCAGTTACCCTGGCCCAGCGATGATACCCGCCTGATTTCCAGAATAGCCCGTCAGACCATACAGAAAATGATCCGTCCCGGTATATTTTATATGAAAGCCGGTATCGGCCTGCTGGAACTCAGCCCAAAACAACACCAGCAGTTAGACCTGTTTTATCCTCAGCAGTCCCGTAAAACCGATCAGTTAATGGCGGTTATGGATAAGATTAATCATTATTATGGTAAGAATTCTATCTATCTGGCTGCGGAGGGTGTGCATAAGAAATGGGCTATGCGCCAGGCTTATCGTTCTCCGGCTTATACCAGTTGCTGGGGGGAGATTCCGGAGGTTAAGTGTTAAGTGTTAAGGGTTAAGGGTTAAGGGTTAAGGGTTAAGGGTTCAGCGTCATTATAAATTTTAGTTTGGTAAAGGGGGTGGGGTGTCGTTCATGCTGCGTAGGAAGATAAGGAGTTTGGCGCGGTCTTTGTCTTTTTTAATGCCGCGGAAGTTCATACGACGGCCGGGAACGGCGCGTTTGGTATTGGTGAGGTAATAGTTCAGGGTTTCCCAGGTCCAGGTATGGCCGGAATTGCGCATGGCATCAGAATAGTCAAAATCTTTAGCGGTACCGGCTTTACGGCCGAAAACATTCCATAAGTTTGGTCCTTTGCCATGAGTATCACTATAGTATTCATCATGGCATGAAGAACACTTGCGCATAAAGTATTCTTTACCCACCTCCAGATCCGCAGATTTAAGCAGTTGCCTGAACTCAGGTGTTAATTCC
>JALTKC010000446.1 GCA_027076245.1 Gammaproteobacteria bacterium | reverse complement strand
ACAGACTGTTTGAAATCTGCTGACCTAAAATATCTCCCCGGGCATTTTTAACATAGTTACGGATCCAGGAAGCGGCTTCTTCTCCCATGGGCACCATCCGCTCCTTATTGCCCTTGCCTGTCACCCTGAGTACCCCCTGAGCCAGACTGATGTCCGTAATTTCCAGGTTAACCAGTTCAGATACCCTCAGGCCGGTGGCATAGAGTAATTCCAGCATAGCCCGATCCCTCAGCCCCAGCGGATCATTTAAATCAGGGGCTTCCAGCAGGGCTTCAACCTCTCTTTCTGACATGGTTTTAGGTAGGGGCACACCCAGTTTTGGCGATTCCAGTAAGGCTGACGGATCTTCCGTCAACCGATTTTCACGAACCTGATACTGATAAAAACGCCGTAATGTGGATAACATTCTGGCTGTAGAACGGGCCTTTATGCCCTGAGTAATACGATAAGCCAGGTAAGACTGCAGGTGTATTTTATTAAGACTGAGTAGTTCACCGCCATGACCACTGGCGGCCCATTTTGCCAGTCCCTTTAGATCGGCCTGATAGGCGCTTAAGGTATGTTTACTTAAGCCGTGCTCCATCCACAGGGCATCCAGAAACTGTTCAATTAACTGTTCATCGGTGGCCAGTTGGGCTTTATTTAATGGGGTTTTGCTCATGTGCCAGCAACCACTGTTTAATCTGCATAAATTCAATTTCTCCCTTTTGCTGCTGCAGTGTATCACCGGCATAACCTCCAATACCAGAAGCGGCTACTACCCGATGACAGGGAATAACCAGAGGAAAGGGATTATTTCGACAGGCATTACCCACAGCTCTGGCACTGCTGCCCAGTTCAGCGGCCAGAGCACCATAGGTTTTCACTTCTCCGGAGGGGATCTGCATTAACGCCTGCCAGACTTTTTGCTGAAAAGCCGTTGCATCATTTATCTGACAGGGCAGAGAAAATTTAAATTCAGGCTGTTGAAAATATTGCTTAAGCTGTTGTTCTATTACCTGGGAAAACGGTAAGGGATCGGTTGATTGCTGAAATTCAGTCGTATATTGTATGTGATTAATTATCTTATCCGCATAAGTGATATGCAGTAATAAGTTATTAAACGGCAAAGCAAAAAAAAGGGACCGCTGTTTGAACAGTGGTCCCTTTTTTTCTAAAGTGTTCATTTAAGAACTCGCCAGGTAAACTTAACTCAGCTTTTCTTTAATACGTGCCGCTTTACCGCGCAGTTCACGCAGATGATACAGCTTGGAACGACGCACATCACCGCGACGCTTGACATTAATGCTGTCAATCATTGGGCTGTGAGTCTGAAAAACCCGCTCAACACCTTCACCATAAGAAATCTTACGGACAGTGAAGGCTGAATTTAAACCACGGTTACGGACACCGATAACCACGCCTTCAAAAGCCTGGATACGCTCACGGTCACCTTCTTTTACTTTTACGTTTACAACCACTGTGTCACCAGGGCCAAACTTGGGTACTTCACGTCCCATTTGTTCTGCGTTTATAGCATCAATTATCTTACTCATTGCTTTGCTCCGATTTCCTTAGGCCCTGAAACCCAGGGATTGTCAATAAAAATATCTAAAGTATTAGTTAAAGTATTAATTTTGTTCCTTAATAAACTCGTCAAGCAAACGCTGTTCCAGCTCACTAAGTTCCCGATTGGCTAATAAATCAGGACGTCTTTGCCAGGTGCGTCCCAGAGATTGCTTAAGACGCCACTGTTCAATTTTTTTATGGTCACCGCTGAGTAACACCGGCGGTACCCTGTCACCCTCAAAATCTTCCGGACGGGTATAATGCGGATGATCCAGCAGACCCGCATAAAATGAGTCATTACTGGCAGATTCATTATGCCCCAGCGCACCAGGTAATAAGCGGATCAGACTGTCAATCAGTACCATAGCCGGCAGTTCGCCGCCGCTGAGTACATAATCGCCAATGGAACACTCATAATCCACATAATGTTCTATCAGACGTTCGTCCACCCCTTCGTATCGACCCGCCAGTAATATCAGCTGCTCGTTATTACTGAGCGCCTTAACAATATTCTGTGTTAAAGGCTGCCCCTGGGGTGACAGATAAACAACTTTGGGCTGTTTATAATTGCTGTTTGCTTTTACTGAAAGAATAGCCTTTTTAAGTGGCTCAACTTTCATTAACATACCTGGGCCACCACCGTAAGGCCGGTCATCCACAGTTTTGTGTCTGTCTGTGGTAAAATCTCTGGGATTGCTCAGCCCCAGTTCAATTAAACCATTGCGTATTGCTCTGCCAGTAATACCCTGTTTGATGGCTTCAAACATCTCCGGGAACAGAGTAATTACATCAATTCTTTTTATTTGCGCTTCAGTATTGCGCATCACTTATGTGTCCGGCTGTATCCGTTAATCGGAATTCCAGTCAACAGGCCAGTCTACGGTAATAGTGCCGGCATCCAGATCCACCTGCTCGATAAAGTGGTCCAGTACAAAAGGAATTAAAATTTCTTCACTACTTTTCTGGCTTGCGCTGTCTTGGCTTGCGCTAATCTGGCTACTGCTATTAGTATTAATAACTAATACATCATTAGCCGCAGTTTCCATTAAACGGGTGACCTGCCCCAGTTCAATGCCTTCCAGATTTTTTACGGTCATGCCTATTAAGTCAGACCAGTAGTATTCATCTTTACCTGCCGGTTTAAAGTCAGAACGGTAAACCGCCAGTTCAGCGCCTATCAGGCTGGCTGCAATTTCCCGGTTATCGTAACCGGTAAAGTGGGCAATAACCCCCTTGCCATGTGCCTTGCCGCTGTCCAGTTTAATATCCTGCCACCCTTCCCGTTTATTGCGTCGAATTTTTAACGCCGGGTAGTGAATGATATTATCTCTGGGTTCGGTAAAGGAATAGAGTTTTAGCCATCCCTTAACACCGTAATAACCGGTAATTTTTGCCAGAATATGAAGTTGTTCTGTTTTTTCTGACATAAGTTCAGACATTAGTTTCAGTCATAAACGGCTATCCTGTCGGACTTCCGGCAAAAACTAAAAAACAGGCTTTAGCTTGCTTTTCTGAACTCTTTGAGCAGAGATGAAACACGCTCAGAAGTCTGTGCACCCTGGCCAATCCAGTGTTCAACACGA
>JALTKC010000445.1 GCA_027076245.1 Gammaproteobacteria bacterium | reverse complement strand
TAGAGTTTTAGTAATTGCATATATAATAAAAAACTGGCTGGTCCATAACCCATAATGTTAAGCTTAATGCTTAGCTACGATGCTTATTAGTTTATAACAGAAGTATAGATAATAAAAAAGAATAATGTATTAAAAGCCATGAATAAACGTATTTAATATGCCGATTAGTGAGCAAATTCTCCTATTTGTTGTTTCCTATATAGCCAATACCTTTTCTGCTTTTGCCGGTGGCGGTGCCGGCCTGATACAACTGCCGCTGCTTATTTTTCTGGGGCTTATGTTCAGTACTGCACTGGCGACTCATAAAGTGGCCAGTGTTGCGCTTGGTGTAGGGGCTACTATCCGTCATCTGTGTTCCAAAACCATGGACAGGAAGTTTGCTCTGTTTATACTGCTGTGCGGTGTACCCGGAGTAATCGCCGGTGGTTTTATCATTGTGCAGGTGCCGGAAATGACCGCCAGGGTGGCATTGGGTATTCTGACCATATCTCTGGGGCTTTATTCATGGCTTAAACCAGCCATGGGACTGACCTTAAAGGCCAGTAACCGTTCCAGAAAAGGGATGATTATCGGTGGGCTGGGGCTGTGTCTGATAGGTATTTTAAACGGCTCTCTTACTTCGGGAACGGGTCTGTTTGTGACCATGTGGCTGGTCGGCTGGTTTGGGCTGGATTATAAATCGGCTGTGGCCTATACCCTGGTGCTGGTAGGAGTATTCTGGAACGGTACAGGAGCGATAACCATTGGCCTGCTCAGTCAGATCCAGTGGAGCTGGCTGCCTGCCCTGTTGCTCGGATCCCTGCTCGGCGGCTTCACCGGTGCCCATCTGGCCATAGTAGCGGGTAACCGCTGGATTAAGCGGGTGTTTGAAGTGATTACCATTGCGGTAGGGCTGAAACTTATTTTTTAAGAGCTTTTTTTAAGGCCTTTTTTTAAGACCTAAGTTTTCACAAATCTGCAAAGTTGTCTGACTCTGGTTCAGAGTATAAAAATGCAGTCCGGGAGCACCCGCCGCTAATAACTGCTCACACAAACGGCTGACCACATCCAGTCCCAGCGATTTGATGGACTCTATATCATCCCCGTAACTTTCCAGACGCCGGGATAACCAACGCGGGATTTCAGCACCGCACATATCAGAAAAACCGGCCAGTCGGGTATAGTTAGTGATCGGCATAATGCCCGGTACAATGGGTTTATCCAGTCCGGCTTTTTCACAACTGTCAACAAAATACAGATAGGCATCCATATTGAAAAAATACTGGGTGATGGCACTATTGGCACCGGCATTCATTTTGGTAACAAAATGCTGCAGGTCGGTCTGGGCATTTTTAGCCTGAGGATGCACCTCGGGATAAGCGGCCACTTCTATATGAAAATGGTCGCCGGTTTCAGCGCGGATAAATTCAACCAGCTCATTAGCATAACGAAATTCACCAATATCCCTGTGTCCGGAGGGCAGATCACCACGCAGTGCCACAATACGCTTAATCCCCATATTAATAAAAGTATTTAGCAGATCCGCCAGACTGTCCCGGGTCGCTCCGATACAGGACAGATGAGGCGCGGCCGAATAACCAGCCTCCTGAATACTCATCACCGTTTTAATGGTGCCTTCCTGGGTACTGCCTCCGGCACCATAAGTAACAGAATAATACAGGGGATTTAAAACACTGAGCTCATCGCGTACCTGAGCCAGTTTTCTGGCACCTTCTTCAGTTTTGGTTGGAAAAAACTCAAAACTGATTGGCTGCGGGTATTGTTGTTGTGATTTCATAATGTGTTGTCAGTAACGCCGTTTAATAACGATAGTGTTCAGGCTTATACGGACCTTCCTGAGGGACGCGAATATAATCGGCCTGTTCCTTGCTCAGTAAAGTCAGATTAGCGCCAATCTTCATCAGATGCAGATGGGCAACCTTTTCATCCAGCTTCTTGGGCAGAACATAAACCTGATTATCATAGTTTTCACCATGCTGCCATAATTCAATCTGTGCCAGAACCTGGTTAGTAAAGGAAGCGGACATTACAAAACTGGGGTGGCCGGTGGCACAGCCCAGATTAACCAGACGACCTTCAGCCAGTAGGATAATGCGCTTACCGTCAGGGAAAATAACATGATCCACCTGAGGCTTAATGTTTTCCCATTCATACTGACGCAGGGCATCGACCTGAATTTCAGAATCAAAATGACCGATATTACAGACAATGGACTCATTCTTCATGGCCAGCATATGATCATGAGTAATAATATCGATATTACCGGTGGTGGTGACAAAGATATCCGCTTTATCTGCAGCATCTTCCATAGTCACGACCCGATAACCTTCCATGGCGGCCTGCAGAGCACAGATAGGATCAATTTCAGTCACCCAGACGGTGGCACCCATACCTCGGAAAGCCTGAGCACAGCCTTTACCCACATCACCATAACCACAGACCACAGTAATTTTACCGGCAATCATCACGTCAGTAGCACGTTTAATGCCGTCAATCAGAGATTCACGACAACCGTACAGATTATCAAATTTTGACTTGGTGACAGAATCATTGACATTAAAGGCTGGTACCTTTAAATCGCCCTTTTCCGCCATTTCATATAAACGGTGCACACCAGTGGTGGTTTCTTCTGACAGTCCTTTAATATCCTTAAGCAGCTCAGGATGATCATCATGAATGATCTGAGTCAGATCACCACCGTCATCCAGAATCATATTCGGCGTCCAGCCGTCAGGGCCGTGAATCGTCTGTTCAATACACCAGATAAACTCCTCTTCCGTTTCACCTTTCCAGGCAAAAACAGGAATACCCGCTGCCGCCATAGCCGCCGCCGCATGATCCTGGGTAGAGAAAATATTACAGGAAGACCAGCGAACCTCAGCCCCCAGAGCCGTTAAAGTTTCCATTAAAACAGCCGTCTGAATGGTCATATGCAGACAACCGGCAATACGGGCACCTTTAAGCGGCTTTAATTCCCCGTATTCTTCACGCAGCGCCATTAACCCGGGCATTTCCTGTTCTGCAATCAAAACTTCTTTTCTTCCCCAGTCGGCAAGACTGATATCTGCTACTTTATAATCTGACATGTTCTACCTTTATCTTAAAAAGTTTGTAACTATCTGTAATGTTACAAG
>JALTKC010000444.1 GCA_027076245.1 Gammaproteobacteria bacterium | reverse complement strand
TATTGGCCGCAGTATGACGCAGGGATTTAATCAGTTCTGCCAGCTGATGCACCATATTCTCACTCTGATGAGAGAAACGAGGCATCAGGTGCTGAGTTGTGACCTGCTCAATGGCACTGAACAGATTAGTCTGGACATCAGTCAGTTTCAGATAAAAATAACCAAAAAACATATAACAGACAATGGCTGTTGTGGTGGTTGAGAGTGCCGTTGACATGCCATGAATCACCTGTCCCATACTGCTGACACCATTATTTTCCATTAAACTGGAAGCCCCCATCAGAGCGATTGATAATGAAATAATGGTACCGAATACACCAGTCAGAATAAGGACATTGGAGACAAAACGGGGCAGACTCAGGCGGGTGCTTTCAGAGGCCACCATGGCGGCCGCAAGCGCACTTTGATTCACCGGCGCATGCTGGCGGTATATATCCTTCATGGTCGCATAGCGATGAGCAATCAGGCTTTTCTCATAAATGCCCTTGACCGGATTGGTGCTTTCTTTATGCAGATTAATAATAAACTTGCCCAGCGCCCGTTCCTCACGCCAGTAAAACAATAAGGACGAAACCTGTTTGGCCATACCCAGCAGGAATAAGCCAAGAATAGAACCGTTAATAAAATAACCGGTATTGGTTAACTGGTTTTTAAGATAAACATTCTGGATATAATCAAACTGAAAGTAGATCAGTACTACCAGTAAAACAGATAGAATAATCAGGCGTAGAAGGATATTAAAGCTATAGCTGGATTTGAAGTGTATCATAAACAGATAATAAACTAATATAGGTCAGCTTAGAATTAGGGTTTATACCTATGCCCCCCCTATTAAATAAGGAAGTAACGTGGGCAGGACGCCCACGTTCCGATTATGAGTGTTAAAAATAGAGATTACTTAAACACTTCATTATTCTGCCGCTGACGGCGGATCTGTTCTTCAAAATAGTTTCTGTAATAAAACAGGGCACTGACGCCATTGGCTCGGACATCCACGACTTTCCAGCCGTTTCTGGTTTTTAGAAATTTAAAGTCTGCATGCACAACTGTACCATTTTCCTGCAGGATCCTGGCTGAAGCCATGGCTTCATTCTCACTGGTACGGCGAGAACGGAAGTTCTCTACTACAGGCGGATAATTCCTGAAATTACTTAATTTCTGTACAAAAGTGGTAATAAACAGTTCCTTAAAAATCTGGGTAAACTGCTTTTGCTGTTCCGGATTCATGGTTTTGTAATAACGCCCGGCTACCCACCGCGCCATGTATTCAAAGTCAAAATGCGGGGCAATTTCCCGATTAAGAAAATCAGTGATCTGTTCCAGAGATGCCTGCTGCGGTGTGGACAGAAAATCAATAACCTTATTGACCGATTCTTCCAGCAGCACAACCGGTGACTTACTGGTAACCACTGGCACCGGCAAACTTCTTGGACGATAATGCTGAGTATAATACTGACCTGGATTCACAGGATACTGATACGTTGCGGCCTCCTCACCACGCAGATCATGCACAATAACCCGTGCGGCCGCTGTATTAGCCAGCAAAACCAGTGCCGCGCCCCCTAAAAGCGATGTTTTTAAAAATTTCATTGACCTTCCTTTCTGGTTTTATAGTATTTTTATTTTTGTCTTAAGATAAACCAAAAACAGAGATTGCACCATAGTTATTTGTTAATTTGATACAGACTCTTCTGCCTGTTTGAGCATAACTATTCACAGATAACACATTTTTTAATTTTTCCAATAAAAAACTTGCCTCTCAGGGCAATATTGCGTAAAATCTCGCCTCTTATTCACGCAAGTCGTTACAATTTCAACGGCCTGTGTTGTAAAAAGACCGGAAATTAGCTATTTTGCCTTTTTAGCTGGTCTTTTTAAATTGAATTGATAGTTAAGATTTAAGCGATTTATTGGAGAGCATCAATGTCTAAGGTATGTCAGGTTACAGGCAAGCGTCCTGTTACGGGAAACCATGTTTCTCATGCCAACAACAAAGTTAAACGCCGTTTTTTACCTAACCTTCATACCCATCGTTTCTGGGTTGAAAGTGAAAACCGTTTTGTAAAATTACGTGTTACTGCCAGCGGTATGCGTACCATTGACAAGCGCGGCATCGATACCGTTCTGGCCGAAATGCGTGCCAGAGGCGAAAAGGTTTAGGATTTACGGGAGATAAAAAATGCGTGATAAAATTAAATTAGTATCTTCAGAAGGTACCGGTCATTACTATACAACGACCAAAAACAAGCGCACCATGCCTGAAAAACTGGAAATGAAAAAGTATGATCCAGTTGTTCGCAAGCATGTTATGTATAAAGAAGCCAAAATTAAATAAAAACTGACTCAAGGCTATTTATTTCATTGGCTCAAGGCTGTTTATTTAATTGGCTCCAGGTTGTTCGTTTTTTAGCTAAAATGTCTATTTAACAGGTTCGCCGATACTCGCTTAAAAAAAAGCCCTGTCCGTTTTAACGGTACAGGGCTTTTTTGTTTATAAATTTCAGAAAGTCAGGCAATAAATTAATTAAATAGTCCGTTTATTAGCAAACGACCATATTGACACAACTCTATATGTTCCTATAATCAGAATTATCAGGCAATCGAATAGTTACTATGAATTTACAGCAGATTATCCAGTCAAAAAAACAATTGTTATTGATTGCATCCCGATATGGTGCCAGTAACATGAGCATCTTTGGTTCTATTGCCAGAGGAGAAGAAGGCCCTGATAGTGATGTGGATTTTCTTGTTGATATGGATGATAATCGTGACCTGTTAGATTTAATTGGTCTCCAGGAAGAGCTAAGTAAAGAAATCGGCCTGCCTGTTGATGTCGTAACACGAGCTTCCTTAAACAGACATATTAAAGACAGAGTGCTGCAGGAAGCTATGGATTTATGAAGAAGGATACTACGCTATTACTTCTTCATGCTATAGATTGTATAGAACGCATTGAACACTATGTTTCAGATGGCAGAGATTTCTTTATCTCTGATCATAAAACACAGGATGCCGTCATAAGAAATATTGAAGTTATCGGCCAATGTATTAAAGATTACGGTGTTGATGATCTTGTCATTATGAATGACTCTATTGCCTGGCATCAGATTGCAGGTATGCGCAATATACTGGCACATGAA
>JALTKC010000443.1 GCA_027076245.1 Gammaproteobacteria bacterium | reverse complement strand
TTGTTAAAAGCCGGGTAAAAAATCACCTGTTACTGGCCAAAGCACGCAAGGTACTGGAAAACCAGGCCAAAATGCTGGAGCTGGAAGTCAAGCAGAGAACCCGGGAAATTGATCGTACTCAGGATGTGGCCATCTACTGTCTGGCTTCTCTGGCAGAAACGCGAGATAACGAAACCGGCAACCATATCCGCAGAACTCAGCATTATGTACGCACCCTGTCGGAATACCTGGCGGATCATCCGGCATTTCGCGATTACCTCAGCCACGATATGATTGAACTGCTGTTTAAGTCAGCGCCTCTGCATGATATTGGTAAAGTGGGGATACCGGACAAAATTCTGCTTAAACCGGGTAAACTGGATCCCGATGAGTGGGAGATCATGAAAAAACACGCCCAATTCGGTTGTGATGCCATTATCCGGGCCGAAAACGAACTGGGCAGTACTTCTTTTCTGCGAGTGGCCAGAGAAATCACCCTGACTCATCATGAAAAATGGGACGGCTCCGGTTATCCTTACGGACTTAAAGGCAATAAAATTCCTGTTTCAGGCCGTCTGATGGCCATAGCGGATGTTTATGATGCGCTGATCAGCAAGCGGGTTTATAAAGAAGCCTTCAGTCATGAGGTTGCCGTCAACCTGATTTTGAAACAGAGAGGCCGTCATTTTGACCCGGATATTGTCGATGCCTTTGAAGTATTACAGAGTGCGTTTAAAAATATTGCAGAGAAATTTAAAGATTAAAGCTTAATCAATCAGTTAAACCATTCATCCAGCCGGGTACGTGCCTCATCCAGACCAGTTTTTTTCAGTGCTGAGAATAGCTGCACTGTGGTGCCAGGGTATTCTTCCTTCAGGGTGCGCCGGACTTTAAGCAGAATGTTCTGAGCCGCGCCGCGTTTGAATTTATCAGCCTTGGTGAGCAGTATATGAGTCGGCATTTCGGCACGCTGACACCATTGCAGCATCAGGACATCATATTCTGTCAGGGGACGGCGGACATCCATAATCATGACTACCCCCTTGAGCATGGGGCGCTCCACCAGGTAGCGTTCCAGCAGATTCTGCCAGTGCTGTTTAACCTTTACCGGTACCCTGGCATAGCCGTAACCGGGCAGATCCACCAGGTGTTTCCCTTCTGCGACGGTAAAATAGTTGATCATCTGGGTTCGACCCGGTGTTTTAGAGGTTCGACACAGGGTTTTAATGTCGGTAATGGCATTAATAGCACTGGATTTTCCGGCATTGGAACGACCGGCAAAGGCCACTTCGGTAATGCTGTCGGCAGGCAGATCAGCCCATTTATTGACACTGAGTAAAAATTCAGCCTCGCGATAGGGATTGGGCTTCTGATTGTTGTTTTCGGCCATGTTAAGCCCCGGTTCAGTTAAAAATGGTTAATCTATAGCCAGCCAAGTTGAAATTAAGTCGAAAAACGGACATATAGCACTTGGTGTAGATCAATATAATGGGCTATTTTAGCACTTTATTATGAACAAATGTTGGTCAAGCGACTTTGTTTTGTGTAAAATAAGCAAAATTTTTTTCTGTGCTATATCTGCTTTGCTGGTTTTAATATTAATTTTAATAGCTAAATTTAGTTAAATTAATATTTGAACTTTTGTTAAAAAACGTGGTTTAAGTGGTGTGGTATAAAGACAATTAATCTGGAGTAAATAATGAAAAAAAGTATTAAATTATTAGTAGCCGCGGCTCTGGTTGCCGGTTCTTCTGCTGTTTTTGCTGACGGTGCTGCACTGTACAAGACAGCCTGTTTTGCCTGTCATGATGCCGGTGTTGCCGGTGCCCCCAAGCTGGGTGACAAAAAATTATGGGAACCTCGTGTTGGTAAGGGTGTCGATGCAATGGTTAAGACCGTAATTACAGGTAAAGGTGCTATGCCTCCCAAGGGCGGTACTCAGATGACTGAAGCTCAGATCCGTGAAGTGGTTGAGTTTATGGTCAGCAAGGTTCAGTAAATATCCATTAAAAAAGTCCATAACGGCTGTTTCAGGCTATGTTCAGTAAAAATAGCCGTTATGGACTTATGTCACCATTTTATCAAGAACAAGATTTAGGAATAACCATGAAAAAAATTGCTATTGCTGTTGCTCTGGTAGCAGGTTTAACAGGTGTCGTGCACGCCGCCGGTGATGCGGAAGCGGGTAAGACTAAAGCTGCAAGTTGTTTTGCATGTCACGGTGCGGATGGAAATTCAATTGCACCGAATTTTCCTAATCTTGCCGGGCAAAGCGCCTCCTATCTGTATAAGCAGATGAAAGATTTTAAAGCAGGCAAACGTAAGGATCCAACCATGGATGCCATGATTCTGCCACTGGATGATCAGGCGATGCAGGATATTGCTGCTTTCTTTGCAACCCAGAAAGTCAAGGCCGGTCAGGCGGATGCGGCGCTGGTAGATGCCGGTGAAGCTATCTACAAGGGCGGTATTGCAGAAATTGGTGTCCCTGCCTGTATGGCCTGTCATGGTCCCACCGGTGCCGGTAACCCGGGTTCTGGTTTTCCGCAGGTCGCCAGTCAGAAAGCCACTTACGTAGAAAATCAGCTGAAGAATTTCCGTACTGCAGCGCAGAATGAAGATGCCATGGGGCGTCATAATGATGCCAATAAGATGATGCGTAATGCTGCAAAACGCATGAGCGATCCAGAAATTAAAGCGGTTGCACAATATATTCAGGGTTTAAATCCATAAATTTAAACCGACAGTTACAGTTTTAGCGTTCAAAGCCTTACTTAACTGTTAAGTGATATAAAATCAGGGGTGGTCTTTGACCACCCCTTTTTTTTGACAGGTCTGTTTTAATTTCAGGTCTTGTTATTTAATGAGAACATTTTAAATAGAAGCCGAGTTTATTTGTGAGTCAGGAAAAGCAATATTCCAGTCAATCCACTGAAAATAGTGAACCGGATGCAACCAGCAGCCGGGTAACCCGGCAACGTTCCAGCCGGGGTGAACACGGTCTGGGCAGGGTGCTGCTCAGTTTTCTGGGGTCTATGGAAGTGGCCATTACCCTGTTTGTTGTAGTGGGTATTGCTTCGATTATCGGTACTATTTTACAGCAGAATCAGGCTTACAATACTTATATTGTTAAATTTGGCCCGTTCTGGTTTGAAGTATTCCGTTCTCTGGAACTGTTTGATATCTACAGTTCCTGGTGGTTTGTGTTTTTACTGGGCTTTTTGCTGGTCTCCACCAGTGTCTGCATCTGGCACTATGCACCGTTTATGTTACGTGAATGGCACCGCTTTCGTCTCAATGTATCAGAAAAGTCCCTGAAACTTATGCACAGTTCCGGGCTCTGGACAACCAGCCAGACTCAGGAACAGGCGGCGGCTTTTATAAAGCAGAAGCTGGCCAATGGCGGTTATAGCAGTCGTGAAAAACTGGATAATGGTGTGCTGACCATTGCCGCCAAAAAAGGCGCGGCCAATCGGCTGGGCTACCTGTTTACTCATGGCGCCATTATTCTGATCTGTTTAAGCGCCCTGTACGACGGTAATTTTAACCTTAAATTAAGAGAGCTGGCTGGTCAGTTGAAACCGGAAACCCGGGATTTGCTGGCCTCCCAGGTACCGGACATCAGCCGTCTGGGCCCGGATGACAACCATGCCTTTCGCGGCAGTATCAGCCTGCCCGAAGGCAGTACCACCAATATTGTGTTTCTGCAGATGAGAAACGGCTTTCTGGTGCAGGAACTGCCCTTTAATCTGACCCTGCATGATTTTCGTATTGAACATTATGAATCCGGTATGCCCAAATCCTTTGAAAGTGATATTGTGATTGAGGATATGCAGACCGGTAAAAAAATCAGCAAAACCATTGAAGTTAATCATCCTCTGTTTTACAAGGACTTTGCAATTTATCAGGCTTCCTTTGATGACGGCGGCTCTATTATGGTTCTGCAGCTCTGGTCACTGGAAAACGGTTCCCGGCATATTGAGAATTTTAAACAGGTAGTGGGTAAAACCCGGGACATAGCCACTGCACAGGGCAAGGTTAAGCTGGAACTGGTGGAGTTTAAGGCCAGTAATGTTCAGCCCAACCCCAAAGCAGAAGAAACCGGGCGCAAATTTAAGAATATGGGGCCGACACTCACTTTCCGCATTCGGGACAGTGCGGGTCAGGCCAAAGAATATATTAACTATGTGTTGCCGACTGAGCAGGAAGGGCGAATGTTTTTCCTCAGTGGTGTGCGCAGCAGTACTTCTGAACCGTTCCGCTATCTGTTTATTCCTGTGGATGAGCAGTTCAGTCTGAAACGCTTTTTTGCCTTTCGTTCGCTGTTAAATAATCATGCAGAAATGGAGCGTATTTCCAGAAAAACGGCTGAACTGTCGCTGCAGGGTGACCGTAAGCTGAAACCGGAACTGGTGGAGCAGATGGCGGTTGTGATGCTGCGTCTGGCGGATCTGTTTAATAAAGGCGGCTTTGACCAGGTGCTGGAAGACATCAATAACAAGGTACCGGAAGAAAAGCGTCAGGTTGTCACAGAGTCTTATTTTAAGGTTCTGCATACCATTCTGGGTACGGTGTATCTGGAAGTGTTGCAGCAGGAAGGGGTGGATATTGGTAATAATATTACCCCGGCTCAGGAACAATATTACGATGATCTGGTCAATAGTATGGGTGTGCTGGCAAATTATGATGCGCCGTTCTATGTACAGATTAAGTCCTTTGAACATAAACAGGCTTCCGGTTTCCAGATCACCCGGGCGCCGGGTAAGGATCTGGTGTATCTGGGCTGTATTTTTCTGGTCATAGGTATTGTGCTGATGTTTTATGTGGCACACAAGCGGATCTGGATTAGAATTAAGCCCTTAGAAGGCGGTCAGATGAATGAACTGCTGGTGGCCGGCAGCGGTGATCGTCACCAGAAAGAGTTTGCCAGAGAATTTGAGGCGCTGTCTGAATTACTGGACAGAGAATTTAACAAAGACAACTAATACAACAAACAGTATAACAACCAGCAGGTAGCTATAATGTCCACCACCACTTCTGAAATGCAGAATATGTTTGAAAAACAAAGTTTCTGGCGCTCCCTGAGTCTGTTTGACTGGGTTTGGGCTGCGGCGGTGCTGGCAGGCTGCGGCTATGCCTGGAGCCAGTATTCTGCGCATATGGATAATTATGAAGCCGGTATATTGCTGGGTACCGGTTTATCTATTATTGCCTGGGGCTGGTTATGGAAACCGGTGCGGACTTATTCCATTGTGGTTACACTATTAAGTCTGTTTGCTATTTCACTCTACGGCAATAATCTGGCTCTGGGTGAAAGCAATTTTTTCCTGAAATTTCTGATTTCCAGTAAATCGGCCATTATGTGGATGTCGGCTCTGTATGTGCTGGCTACAGTGGCGTATTTTATCGGTCTGATCACCGGCTCGGAATTTACTAATAAAACCGCTTCCGCTATGACCTGGTCGGCCACCGTTATGGGGCTGGTGGGGTTGCTGGTGCGCTGGCGCGAATCCTATCTGATCCATGTGGACGTGGGACATATCCCCGTCAGTAACCTGTACGAAGTGTTTATTTTATTCTCCATTATTACCGCACTGCTTTACCTGTATTACGAAGGTAAGAACAAAACCTATAATATGGGCGGCTTTGTGCTGCTGGTGATCAGCTCAGCGGTGGCTTTCCTGCTGTGGTATGGTTTTGGCTCACGGGGTGCCAGTGAGATACAGCCGCTGGTTCCGGCCCTGCAGAGTTACTGGATGAAAATTCATGTGCCGGCCAATTTTGTCGGCTATGGTGCTTTTGCACTGGCGGCCATGCTGGGTGTTGCCTACCTGATTAAGGACTCCATGCTTAAGCGTGGCTCTGATGGGCCAATTATCCGCCGCCTACCTGACCTGGATGTGGTGGATGATGTGATGTATAAGGCCATTGCTCTGGGCTTTGCCTTTTTTACCCTGGCGACCATTCTGGGCGCTATGTGGGCGGCAGAAGCCTGGGGCGGCTACTGGTCGTGGGATCCGAAAGAAACCTGGGCACTCATTGTCTGGCTGAATTATGCGGCCTGGCTGCATCTGCGCCTGACGAAAGGCTGGCGTGGTCGTCCCCTGGCCTGGTGGGCGATAATTGGTTTATTTGTCACCCTGTTTGCATTTATCGGTGTGAATATGTTTCTCTCCGGTCTGCATTCCTATGGTGAGCTATAGCTTTAAATAATAGTAAATCACAAAATAATAGAAAAACTGACATAAAAGGAAAGATTATGCGTAAAATTTTAACACTGCTTTTATTACTGGGTTTTACCTCCATGACCTGGGCAGGCTATGAAGAAGGTGTGGATTATGAGCTGCTGGCCAAGGCTCAGCCGGCGCCAACTGACGGAAAGGTAGAGGTGATTGAATTTTTCTCCTATGCCTGTCCGCATTGCTATCGTTTTGAACCCTATATTGAACAGTGGAAAAAGACCAAACCGGATAATGTAGAGTTTGTGCATGTACCGGCGGTATTCAGTAAAAACTGGGAAGCACTGGCCACCCTTTACTATGCGGCAGAAGCACTGGGTGTGCAGGAAAAAATGCATCCGGTGATTTTTGAAGCCATGCACGGCAAAGGTAAAAAAGTACGTTCTTTTGATGATTTAAAGGCTCTGTTTGAAGCCAATGGGGTCAGTAGTGACAAACTGGAACAGGCACTCAATTCCTTTAGCGTAGCAGCTAAAACTCGCCGGGCTAAAACCATGACCCAGAACTACGGCATTAAGTCCGTACCCAATATGGTTGTACAGGGTAAATACCGTACCAACAGCACCCTGGCCCATGGTCATGAAAATGTCTTCAAGGTAGTGGATTTCCTGATTAAAAAGGCAGAAACTGAACAGCCGTAAATTTTTTGCCAGTAAGTGGCCATATAGCCAAACTAACAAAAAGCATATCTTTAAAAAAGGCATAAGGTTTAGACTTTATGCCTTTTTTTATTGGGGTTTTACTATTATAGTTATTAGATACCATGGATAGATGGAAACTATTGAGTCTGGTAATAACACGAATAACAACACCGGTATAAATAAAGAGTCTGGCGGAAATAAAATGAGTGATAATGCAACTCAGTGGAAAAAGAAATACTATGACAGTCTGGATGATCTGGAACAGAAGGAAAAGCAGTGGAATGATCTGGAAGAAGTATTTAAACAGGCCATATCACGCTTAAGTCTGGCTGCAGAAGGCAATAGTAAAAATCTGGATAATGAGCTTGGTCAGTTGCGTACGGCACTGCGAAAAGGCAAGAATAACCGGATTATTCGCACCATTCTGGAAAATGTTACCAAAGAAGTGATCCGACTGGATAAACAGCTTCAGTCCGGGCCGGCTGGTGATGCGGGTCTGGTGATAAAACTCATTGAGCGTATGAACCTGAAGGGCAAGGCTGAAAAAAAGGCCGGGAAGTTCATCAAGTCCTTAAAATCCGGTAATCCCCCTGAACAGAAAGAGTTAATTGAACGCTTCTGTGATTTACTCAACGATGTAATTCATCAGGCCGTTGAAGAAGCCCAAAGTTCCAGGCAGGGGGGGGCCGGTAAAGGCGGCTTTCTAAGTGGCTTGTTTGCGCGTACAAAAGCAGCAGACAATACTCAATCAGGAAATGGTCGCAATATGGTAGAGGAGCAGGCTGTACCACGCAGTACACAGGCTGAACACTCAGATAAAAATGAGGATACTCCAGGCCATGTTACTTCGTATGAGGCAGAGCCTGAATTTTCACTGGATCTGGAACAGAAACAGCTTACCAGCGTGGTTGCAACGGTGCAAAATGTGCTGGAGTCCATAATTGATGGACTGGATGTGCCCCAGGACATTAAGGAACAACTTAAAGATAAAGTTTTTAATGTTAAACCCACCCGGGAAATTCACGTCCTGCTGGATGATCTGAAAGGTATCCTGAAAGGCTATGGTGTGGTTGAACAGGACTGTGATGAATTAATCTCAGAAGTCTCTCAGCATCATGAACTGCTTATCCGCCTGCTGGAATTTTTACCCCTTGAAGACAGTGTTAAGGCAAAGGCTGAAGAACTTAAAAATAATTTTTTAAATGGTGTCAGTACAGAGCAGTTGCCTGATGCGCTGCAGGCTATTGCCGAGCTTATTCATGAGATGCGGCGTAATGTTCAACAGGAACAGAAGGAATTTGAAAAATTTCTTAAAAGTCTGACCGGTCGTCTGAAAGAGGTGGATCAATATTTGCAAACCAATATAGAGGAACATGAAGCCTCATACCAGAACGGGATAAAACTGGATAATGTCGTTAAGGACCAGGTTAAAGGGATAGGTGATTCTGTGACAGGACTGAGTACTCTGAAAGAAGTAGAACATGCAGTACAGAGCCATCTGGATAAAATTATGACGCACCTTGACCAGCACCGTGCAGAAGAAAATGTCCGTGTAGCCCGAATAAAAGAGCAGAATGAAGCGCTGTCACGCCGTCTGAAAAAACTGGAGTCCCAGAGTAGTGAATTAAGAAAACAGGTGCTTGAATCACAGAACAAGGCATTACAAGATCCATTGACCCAGCTGCCTAACCGGATGGCGTATGACCAGCGGATGCAGCAGGAATATGCACGCTGGAAACGCTACCATAATACGCTGTTAATTATGGTCTGGGATATCGACTTCTTTAAACAGGTGAATGATCAATACGGACATCAGGCCGGCGACAAGGTGTTAAAAGTTGTTGCCCAGGTTTTGCAGAAAAACTTAAGAGAAACGGATTTTGTGGCCCGTTTCGGCGGTGAGGAATTTGTCAGTTTAATGCCTGAAACCACTCTGGGCGGTGGTTATAAAGTGGCAGAAAAAATACGCGGTATTATTGAAAAACTGGAGTTTCATTATCGGGGTGATAATGTGAAGGTGACGATATCCTGCGGTATCAGTTTGTTTGTGGAAGGAGATACGCCGGATTCCGCATTTTCCAGGGCCGATAAGGCTCTGTACCAGGCCAAGGAACAGGGACGTAACCGCTGTATTATTGCTCAGGTGGACAGTCAATGATTGAGTTGATCCTCGGCGGTGCCCGATCCGGAAAAAGCCGTCTGGCAGAGTCACGGATTATTGAATTGTCTCCTGATAGCGAGACTCCAGTGGTTTATATTGCAACGGCCACAGATGATGATGATGAAATGAAGCAGCGGATTGCCCGGCATAAAAGCCGCAGGCCGTCGCACTGGAGCATTGTTGAAGAACCGATCTATCTGGCCAGTGTGCTTGCCGAGTATAATCAGGATAATCGGCTGATTCTGATTGACTGCTTAACGTTGTGGCTAAGTAATCTTTTATGTCATAATGATCCCGGTCTTTTCTCTGAGCAAAAGCAGGCCCTGCTAACGGTTCTTAAGACACATAAGGCCAGTATCTTTCTGGTCAGCAATGAAACCGGATTGGGTGTTGTACCCATGGGTGAACTGCCCCGGCGCTTTGTTGATGAAGCCGGCTGGCTGCATCAGGAGCTGGCCAGTATTAGTGACCGGGTGACCCTGGTGGTTGCAGGTCTGGAGCACTCTCTTAAATCGCCTGAACACACCTTATGACAGACTGGCAGCATCAGACAATACCTACTCCTGACAGAGATTATCTGCAGCGGGCAGAGCAGCGACAGCTACAACTGACCAAGCCACCAGGGTCTCTGGGCAAACTGGAATCCCTTGCAGTACACATCAGTGCCCTGCAAAAAACGATAGCACCGGATATCAGCCAGAGCCGGATTATGATTTTTGCTGCCGATCATGGTATTGCTCAGGAAGGCGTATCAGCCTTTCCTCAATCGGTAACGGCGCAAATGGTGCGCAATTTTTCTGCCGGCGGCGCTGCGATTTCAGTACTGGCCAGACAGCATAATCTGCCTTTTCAGATAGTTAATTTGGGCCTGGTTACTGAATTGGAACCACTGCCAAATGTTATAAATTATCCCTTAGGCCCCGGCTCAGAAAATTTCCTGCATCAGGATGCCATGTCACCAGGCCAGTTTGAACAGTTGTGTGAATTTGTCAGGCAAAAAGCCGAACAGTTTAAGCAGGAAGGTGTACAACTGTTCATTGCTGGTGAAATGGGTATTGCCAATACCACTACAGCTACAGCCCTGCTTTGTGCTCTGGAAAATTTACCGCCGGAACAGGTTGCCGGGAGGGGGACGGGACTTGATGATGCCGGACTAAAACATAAAGTCAGTGTAATCGCACGGGCACTGGACAGACATCAGCAGCAGTTTAACAGTGCTGAGGAAATACTCAGGGTACTGGGCGGCTTTGAGATTGCAGCTCTATGTGTGTCTTATCTGGCCTGTGCACAACAGGGAATTATTTCTCTGGTGGATGGTTTTATCTGCACCATAGCCGCATTATTTGCCATACGTATTAACCCGGCCTGCCAGGACTGGATGATCTTTTCCCATCTGTCAGACGAAGCCGGTCATAAAAAAGTACTGGATTTACTGGATGCACAGCCTTTGCTGGATTTAAATCTGCGTCTGGGAGAAGGCAGCGGGGCCGCTTTAGCCTGGCCGCTGATCCATTCTGCCTGCTTATTACACAATCAAATGGCGACCTTTGAAAGCGCATCAGTCAGTAATAAGAGTGGATAATCAACTTGAAAAGTAAAAAGTGAAATCTAAATTATTTTATCTGTTACGTCATGGCCGGACAGAAGATAGTGAAAGCCTGCAGGATAAGCCTGTTTTCCGTGGCAGAACCGATACGCCTCTGAGCCGGGAAGGCTGGAAGCAAATGCAGCAGGTCACAGACACTATCGATATTCAGCAGGTGTTCAGCTCATCATTACAACGTTGTGCTGCTTTCGCACAAAATTATTCTGTTCAGAAAAATATTCCCTGTTCCATAGAATCCGCATTGCAGGAAATCGATTTTGGTCAATGGGATGGCCGGTTTATTGATGATATCCAGCAGAGGGAAGCTCAGGCGTTGCATAATTTCTGGTCTGATCCGTTGCGTTACTCTCCACCAGGAGGTGAAGCACTTACGGATTTTAATCAGCGTGTTATCCAATGCTGGCAGAAAATTATTCAGGAAGAGAGTGTACAGAACAGTCTGCTGGTGATCCATGGTGGTGTCCAAAAAGTGATTCTGGCTCATATTCTGGAAATGCCCTTAACGGCAATACATAATATTGAAGTGCCCTATGCCTGTTGTTCAGCTATTCAGGTTTATTATAATGGCGATGAAACCAAAGCAACGCTTAAACAACATGGTCCGCCAGTATGAATAATCCACTGCGCTCTTTTTTTATTGCCCTGAGTTTTTTAACCCGGATCCCGGTGCCCTTAAAAGGTGATGTCAGCCAGCGGGAAATTGGTCAGTCCATGCTGTTTTATCCATTGGTGGGACTGCTGATTGGCGGCTTACTCTGGTTGACCCTGCAGTTAGTGTGGTTCCTGTCCAGTGGATTCCCTGCGGAAGTTATGGCGGCAGTGGTGTTGACTTTATGGGTGTTAATGACTGGAGGTCTGCATCTGGACGGCCTGGCCGACAGCGCCGACGCCTGGGTAGGCGGGCAGCATAGCCGCAGCCGTACCCTGGAGATTATGAAAGATCCCTACTGCGGCCCCATTGGGGTAGCGGTAGTAGTGCTGGTGTTGCTGCTTAAATGGAGTGCGCTGAGTTATCTGTTTAAAAACGGACAGACTGCCTTTATTCTGGTTCTGCCCCTATTTTCCCGGGCCGTGATCCTGGCCCTGTTTATGTCAACCGAATATGTGCGTGAATCCGGCCTGGGCTCAGCTATTCTGGAGCAGATGCCGGATCAGAAAACCCTGTGGAGTGTGTTAAGCATCAGCCTGCTGCTAACCCTTATAGTGGCCGGTTTTTGGGCATTGCTGCTATCATTTGCGGTGCTCTACGG
>JALTKC010000442.1 GCA_027076245.1 Gammaproteobacteria bacterium | reverse complement strand
CATTATCCGAACCGCTATTTTTTTCCTTTTTTTATGCGTTAAACTTTCCGATAATGCCATGGAATATATAAACAAGAAGTATATACCCACCCCGCTGCCAAACAGGGATACAATTGTCGACCGGGTATCCAGGTCTGCCTGAGCTGAATCCAGCCCCACAATAAAACCCACTATTACCGCTAACAGAATATAAATAACCTTAGGTAAAGTTAAACCGCTGACAACGATTAAGCCAATAATAGTCGCAACAATTAATAACGAAATGGATACATCCGGAGTACTAAACAGCCCAGTTAGAATCAGCCCGGCAATAATAGCCAACAAAAAGACCAGCACAGATTTTTTATTTTTATCCTCCTGGTGCTGACCATATAACAGACCCAGTGCAACAATAGCAATGACCTGAGCCGGTACCAATAATGGATGAAGTACACCATTAAGAAAAAAACCAATCCCTTTAATTGGACTATGGGCTAACGCAATCTGTGGAAGAAAAATAAAGAATACAAAAAGGAATTTGCGTAATAGTCGTATCATTTAGACTTTAGCCATTTGAAATAGATTGTTTTACAGACTTAAAACAAGTTTATGCGGAAATTTTATGTGGTAATTATGCAGTAATAAAATTAGACAGAAAAAACAGCCCCACAAGACTAATCACAGCACCACCGCCCCTCACAATAATTTCACCTGAAGGCAGACGCTTTAATTCACCTATGGTTATACCACCCAGATGTAATAAACCCGTGGCAATAACAAAGCCAATACTATAAATCAATGGATTAGCCGCATTGGGTAATTCAACACCATGAGCATAACCATGAAAAATAGCAAAAAAAGCGACAATAACCGCAGCGACCCACCCAGGCGGACGAAATGCAAATAAAACCACCAATCCCAGAATAATATCAGATAAAGCAATACCCAGCTCAACAAAAGGAACAGGCACCCCAATCACCCCTAATGCACCACCAAACGCCATAACCAGAGGGAAAGTAATCGGTAACATCCAGATAGCCGGACTGCCCAGAAAAGCCCCCCATAAACCCACGGCTACCATTGCGACAACATGATCAAGTCCAGATAATGGGTGCATAAAACCACTAGAGAAACCACCCTGTAAACTGGCAGTATCGGAATGTGCGTAAAGGGTTGCAGAAAAAAACAATAGCAAACTCATTAAAAATCTTATTGTTAATCTACTGTACTTCAAATTCAACAAAAGCTCCCCTCATTTTATAAGCCACAGGCATTATAATAAATTATTCAAAATAATAGAAATAAAACCCGGGATGAGTTTTAATTCACTTTCGTAACCGTTCAACAGCCTTTATGAATGCTTTCAAAAGATACCGAGTTATATTGCTCTGCCAGTTGCAGAGTATTTCTTCTATAGTAATTAAGTGTGCAATTTTCTTTATTCATAGTTCACTCAGTTTTTGTTTAATATCCCTGTGAATATCAGTTAAACGCTTTTTGTTCTGTTCCGGCAGGGTTTTAAGTGCCTTAACTCTTTGCGGAAAGTCTTCTGTGATATTAAGCAGGTCATGGATTATTGACGTTAACTGGTTTTTATCAAAGCCCAGACTGTGGTTAAAGCGCTCTATAGCCTGAGTGAAACCTACTGGCTTATCTTGTTTATTAATATATTCACCATAATCACCAAAAGGCATGGCACTGAGGATATTATGGATGGGGTAAGCGCGCATGGGAACCGGATCATAGACGGGGGAAAAATCGGTTCTGCCGTTGCGGATCTGCAGGCTCATATTTTCCAGATGCAGATCACCGTTGCCGGTTAAAAAGGATAATAGCAGCCTTTTCAGTAAATGCTTTTTGGCCGTCCTGCGATTGTCTATAAGAGTCAGTCTGGGGTTGTCAAACATACGGCCTATCTGATCATAACTGGCATCGTAGTGGTTATGGATATTTCGGTTACCGGAGGCCAGAATGGAAAACAGGCTTTCCTGGAATACCGGGTTGTTATACTTGTCCCGGTCAAAGCGTTCTATTGAAATGGCATGAATGCCCTCAAATTCAGTTGTCCAGTAACGGGGCGTCTGAAAACCAGCTTTGTTGTGAATATCCAGCCCCAGGGCTTCCAGCTCTGTAATACCGGGATAGACGGTGTCTTTTTCCAGTTTAAGAATAATATCGGTGGACTGGGTATCACCAAAGCGGGTGGGCAGACCAACCTGTCCGTTCCAGCCGCTTTTAGGGATGGACAGCAGCAGTTTGGGTATGGCGCCGTTTACTGATGGGGTCGGGCCGATAAAATCCAGCAGGTAGCCGGTTTCATCTTCGTACCAGGTGAGCATATTTTTAAGAGAAAATCCCAGAGAGGATTTTTTTTTAAGAAAATCCTGCTGGGGCATGGTGGGTGTGGCATACCAACGAATGGCTTTTTCATCGGAGCTGAATACATCAATATGGCCGATACCGCCATGACCGCTGAAGGTTAGAATATTCCAGTCATTATCAAAGTCACTACCCTGTGTTATACCAATAGTCGCCAGGTAGTTCATGATCAGACGGCGTTGAAAATTATGCTCTCCTGAAGGCGGGATCAGGGACTGTATAGGTGGATGAAAATTAAACCGCCCGGTTCGCGACCAGCGTATGGTATTCTGACCGTATATTTCAGGTGACAGCACCAGACCCAGACCAGGTAAGCCAGTGTCCAGAAAGGACAGATCGTAGACAAAACGGGATTCGGATTCTGTGACGTGCAGTTCGCCCATTTTTACCGGGCTACCGGACAAACGGGTCCAGACAACCGCATGAGCATCCCGAATCATGAGAACAGTTCCCCTTTTTCCACCAGTTCAATTAAGGGGTCGTCAGTGACCAGTGTCAATTTAAGACCAACGCTATTGGCCAGTTTTTCCAGAGTGGAGAAACGAATATCACCCTGTTTTCTGGCACGGGAGATAGTCACCGGTCCGACACCGGCCTTATGGCAGATGTCTTTTTGTTTCAGGCCTTTCTTTTTTCCCTGCCGGACGATTTCGTCCAGGATTGGGGTTAAATTATGGGGCATAGGGCATAGGTTATAGGTTATAGGTTATAGGTTATAGGTTATAGGTTATAGGTTATAGGTTATAGGTTATAGGTTATAGGTTATAGGTTATAGGTTATAGGTTATAGGTTATAGG
>JALTKC010000441.1 GCA_027076245.1 Gammaproteobacteria bacterium | reverse complement strand
GTATATTTCAGATAAAACCAGTACGGTTAAGGAAAACCAGAAAAGTGGCAATCAACCTCTTGAGGAACGGCAACAAGTTGCCTCTGAGAAGTCCGTCGCTCAGGTATTAAAGGATATGTCTGAACAAAAACTGGATGATGCTATTGTGCAATTAAATGATTCTTTACAAAATATTCAACGCAATCTGGAGTTTAGTGTTGATAAAGAAGCAGGAAAAATTGTCATAAGTGTAACAGATAAGGAAACGGATGAAGTTGTAAGACAGATTCCGTCTGAGGAAGTGTTGCAGTTGGCCAAAAACTTGCATACTGCCAATGAGAGGCTAAGCAGGCAGATGGACGCAACCTCTGGTGCACTGAATGAAGGTGTACTTTTTAAACAAAAGGTCTGAATATAACTAAAAGAGTACAAAATACTCAGTTATAGTGGGTTGTATTTTGTAAGTGTGTAACCAAAAGTTGGAGAAACAGGATGGCTTTGTCACTCGGTGGTGTTAATCTTGATGTTCAGGGGTTAGTATCTCAATTAATGCAGGTGGAAAGCCGTCCTCTCGAACGTTTAAAGGAAAAAGAAAGTCAGTTCCAGTCTCAGTTAAGTGCTTTTGGTCGTTTAAAAAGTGCTTTATCTTCTTTTCAAACATCCATGAGTAATCTCAGCTCACTGGATAAATTTGAAACCTATAAAGTCAGTTCCACAGAAAGTGATACCGATAAAAGTTTCACCGTAAGTGTGGATAAAAATGCTGCCCCAGGCACTTTTTCCATTGATGTTCAGAATCTTGCCAGAGCTAATAAGTACGGCTCTACTACGGCTTTTACAGATACTACATCGGCTATCACTGCTGATGCTAACCTGGATATTTCTGACGGCACCAACTCTTTATCCATTGATATAAATGGAAAATCTCTGGCAGAAATTCGTGATGCTATTAATACAGCTGCTGAGTCAGGTAATGTTGGGGTCTCCGCTTCCATTGTTCAGGAAGGGACAAATGCCTATCAACTGGTATTATCTGCTTCACAGACCGGTTTAAGTAATCAGATTTCTGTCACTTCAACAGGTAATGCGGTTACCCAACTGGATCTGTCCGAAAAGCAAACAGCTCTGGATGCTACAGTAATTATTGATAATGCTTACACAGTCAGTAGTGCCTCCAATACCCTGGATAATGTAATTTCAGGAATTTCATTAAATTTATTAAAGCCAAGTACCACTTCAGCCGATATAAGTATTGAGCGTGATATGGACGCGGTTAAGGAGTCAGTAGGTAATTTTGTAAGTGCCTTTAATACCCTGAAAGGAACCGTTGATGCTCTAAAAGAACAGGGGCTAAAAGGCGACAGTATTTTAAATGGCATTATGTCTGATATCAGAAATGAGTTTAACTCTTCAGCCGGGCTTTCAGGGAGTTTTAACTTTCTTTCTGAAGTCGGTATTACCAGTGACTCTAAAACCGGCGATCTGCAACTGGATACCAGCAAGCTGGAAAGTGCTATAGCCCAGGATTTTGAAAGTGTTTCACAGCTTTTTGCAAACGATAATCAGGGTGTTGCCTTCAGGTTAAACGAAAAAATGGATAATTATCTGAGCTTTGATGGTTTAATTAAAACTCGTGAAGATGGACTTAACCGGCGTCTGGACAATAATGAATCAGCTCAGTTAAACATGGAATATCGTTTGCAGCAGATTGAAGGACGATATTTAAAACAATTCAGCGCGCTGGATCAGTTAATATCAGAGTCAAATTCAACCAGTGCGTATTTATCTCAGCAACTGGCTAATTTACCGGGCGTTAAGGGCGGTAAATAAACTTAAATCTTTAGGGGATTTTTTATGAACTATGCAAATAATCAGGCCGCCATGCAGCAATATACTCAGGTTGGTAATCACAGTACGGCTGCATTTGCTAATCCACATCGATTGATTCAAATGTTGATGGAAGGGGCTCTGGAAAAAATTTCAAAAGCCAAAGGCTTTATGGAAAATGGTAATATTGCCAGCAAAGGTGAGCATATCAGTTGGGCCATATCGATTATTGAAGGTTTAAGAGTCAGCCTGGATCACAGTCAGGGGGGTGAGATTTCGCAAAACCTTGAAGCATTATATATTTATATGATCGGACGTTTAACAGAAGCCAATATTCAAAATTCTGTTGCCATGCTGGATGAGGTTTCAGGTTTGTTGCTGGATATTAAATCTGGTTGGGATGCTATTCCTCAGGATGTTATAGAATCACATGCGAAACAGACAGAAAAAAACCGTCCCGATGCACTGGCAACAGCAAAAATATAATGAAAACAGACAGCTTTTCAATGGATAAGCTTAAAGGCTTACAGGCTATCAGTCAGCAAATGTTGCAATCCGCTCAACAGGAGGAATGGCAAAAACTGCCGTTACTGGAACAGCAACGCAAAGCATTAATGCATGGATATTTTGAAGAAGTGAGATCTGAAAAAGAAGTCGAAATAATTGCCACAGTTATTAATTCTGTACTTTCCATAAACAGGGAAATTGAACAGCTAGCGCGTGAGCAGCAAAAAAAAATTAACCGACAATTACAGAATATGAAAAAAAGACAAAATGCACACTCCGCTTATATGCAGAACAATTAAGTCTGACATGCAGAGTGTTATTTGGTTACAGACTTTCAGTGGTAACCGGAATAGAAAGATATATATCATACTCCAGGTTTTTAATGGAGCGTTGTAAGCCTTTTTTCGAATTTAGGTTAATAAATAAAGGTTTTGTTACATTCCCGCTAATTAAAGCCATTCCGTTCTTCTGAATATTCTCCATACCATCTTCTGCTCCGGTAATAATCACCATAACGGCTATTTCATCAGTATTGCTGGAACCAAGCAGTTGATAGTCTTCATCCGGCAAAGCCACTTCATAGGAAAAGCCTACCAGTGACGGGTCAATAATAGTATATGCCTTATCTGGATCTTCAACTGACTGCAGCCAGAAAACGACAGGTCCCGGTTCTGCATCTTCTTTATGAAACAGTTTAAAATCCTTAACTTCTGAATCATTTAATAAGCCATTAGGAAAGTGAATAATGCTGTCCTGTTCAACTTCCTGCGAGCCAAAGCGGGTGGTTTCTATTTTCATTATGAACCTTAATAATTGTTTTTTTATGACTATTCTTGCTACTTTGTATAAAAC
>JALTKC010000440.1 GCA_027076245.1 Gammaproteobacteria bacterium | reverse complement strand
TCCATAGCATAGGAACCATAACGGGAGGCCGATGTAGAAGGGCCGGAATTAATATGGTGAGATAAATCATCCTGTGTATGGGGCAGCATAAAATGATTCATACCGCCAATACCAAAAATTCGATCCCGGATACAGGCTGACACACAGGAACCCAGTACCGTAACAATGACTTCATCATTAAATGTTACATAGTATTCACCGGGTAATATTTTGGCGGCAAAAGATTGATGCAGTTTATCCCAGTAACGGTTTATTCCATCAAAACCGGGCAGTGCCTCCGGTGGAGTTCTGTTTCGATAATTGAATGCGGATTTCTCTTCCATTTAAACTCTTTGTAGTAAATCGATAATAACTGAACAAAAAAACAGCAGGTGAATCATCAAATCGTCAGTAATCACCCCTAATTCTAGTTGAAAAAAAATTTTTTTCCTGCGCTTTTTAAAAAAGAACAAAAAAAAGAGAAGATTTTAAGGAAAGGATCAGGCTATTTTTCTATAGACGGTATTGCGGATAAGTTGATAACGGTCAGTCACATTATACAGAGTTTCAGAATGTCCGATAAACAGGTAACTGCCCTGTGCGTGAACATTGGCAAAGCGGTCAAATAACTGACGTTGGGTATCCTTGTCAAAATAGATAACCACATTACGACAGAAGATAATATCCATCGGGCCTTTAAATAGAAATGGCTGCAGCAGGTTCATGGCTTTAAAGGTAATCATCTGTCGCAGCTGCCTGGAGACTTTTAACTTGTCTGCATTAATGCCCCTGCCCTGCATAAACCAGCGGGCCATACGTTCATCTGAAACACCGGTGACCCGGTCAGCCTGATAAATCCCCCTGGCTCCGGTTTCTACCACATTGGTATCCAGATCGGTGGCCAGTATTTTCACATCCCAGTTCTCTGGAACCACTTCCTTTAATACCATGGCAATGGAATAGGGCTCCATACCGGTAGAGCAACCCGCTGACCAGATCCGTATTTTTTTACTATTACGGTTGCGCTGCATAATGTCCGGCAGGATCTCATTAGCCAGCATTTCAAAGTGGTGATTTTCCCGAAAGAAAGAAGTCAGGTTGGTAGTAATAGCATTAATAAAATGAGTAAATTCTTCATGATCTCGATTTTCCAGCAGTGCACAGTAATCATCAAAATTGCGAATACCCAGAGCCCTCAAACGCCGTACCAGACGTGAATAAACCATATCCCGCTTGGCATCAGATAATACAATACCGGAATGTTCAGTCACAATATCACGAATATGATTAAAGTTTTTATCAGTAAAAGTAAACTCTTTGTCTACTGAGGCCATGAATAGCAACCGGGATATAAAAAATTAATAAGCTCCGGAACAGTATCCGGAGCGGGATAAAAAGAGTTGAACCACTACAACTAAAGTACCTAAAGCAAGTGCTTAAAACAGGACTTAAAATTCTTCCCATTCCGAGTCATCACTGGCAGTAACAGGTGCCGAAATGTTCGCCTTAGGCTGTAATTTAGGCGTCGCCTTAGGTGCCTGTGCAACAGGAGCAGGAGTTTGTTCTACTGCTGGTGGTGCTGATACTGCCTGTTCCACCTGTCCGGTTTCAAAGAAACTCATCATTTCATTTAAGCTGCGTGCCTGATCATCCATGGATTCACTGGCCGCCGCCGCTTCTTCCACCAGTGCGGCATTTTGCTGAGTGACTTCATCCAGTTGAGTAATGGCTTTATTGACCTGCTCAATACCCGCAGACTGCTCACTGCTGGCCGCAGCAATTTCAGCAATAATATCACTGACCTTACGTACCGAGTTAACAATTTCACCCAGAGTCTGACCGGAATCATCCACCAACCGGGTTCCCTCTTCGACTTTTTCAACGCTGTCCTTAATGAGAGCCTTAATCTCTTTAGCAGCGGCTGCACTGCGTTGTGCCAAACTGCGCACCTCAGAAGCCACTACGGCAAAGCCACGTCCCTGCTCCCCTGCTCTGGCCGCTTCTACAGCCGCATTTAATGCCAGCAGATTGGTCTGGAAGGCAATTTCATCTATCACACCAATAATGTCCTCAATTTTCTTACTGGCTGAATTGATTTCTTCCATGGCAGATATGGTAGAACTGATCACCTCTCCACCTTCCTGAGCCTGATCACGGGCACTGGCTGCCAGCTGATTGGCCTGGCGGGAATTATCAGCGTTTTGCTTCACAGTAGAAGTTAATTCCTCCATACTGGAAGCTGTTTCTTCCAATGATGAAGCCTGCTCTTCAGTCCGTTGACTCAAGTCGGTATTACCCTGTGAGATTTCATTAGCAGCGGATGAAATATGACTGGCAGATGCCCGGATTTCTGAGACCATTTTTAACAGGTTATCCATGGACTGATTCATGGCATTCTGCAAGGTGGAGAACTCACCTTCAAACTCACCTTCCATGCGTTTCACCAGATTACCTTCTTCCAGTGCTTTTGCCACATCCAGAACGGAGTGAATGGGTTTGACAAATTCATCCAGCATGGAATTTATACCAACCCCCAGATCTTTCATAAAGCCCTCAAAGTCATCAATCTCCAGACGCTGATTTAACTCACCCCTGGAGGCTGTCTGAATCAGGGAATCAATTTGATTTTGCGCCTGCTTAACTTCAGTAACATCTTTCCACTCTACAGAATTACCCATATAGTTACCGTCTTTATCGGTAATACCTATTACATTAAGCTCAAAATACAAATCCAGAACCTGTATTTCTGTCTGATAAGGCAATCTGGACATATCAGATAATAACTCTCGTTGATGACTGGAGTTTTTATGAAACTGATCAATATTGGTGCCAATTAAATTATCTACCCTAAACCCAGGAAATACGCCCTGAAGTTCACGTTCACGATTACGCAATAATCTAGTAACAGCATCATTCATATAAACAATATTTAAATCCTGATCACAGATCATTGTCGCTGTTTGAGACCCACCCACAGCCGCTCTTAAACGTGCAACCTCTGTTTCATTTTTCAGTATCTCTGTTATATTTTTCCATTCCTGACAGGCACCAATGAACTTACCCTTATTATCAAATAATGGAGTAACATTTAAATCAAACTGAATATCACCCAGATCAACCATACCCCGATAAGGCAGGTTAGCCGGGTCACTAAGCAAACGTCGTTGATGTGATGGGTTTTTATGAAAATCATCAATACAGACACCCACCAGATTATCCGCACTAAAATTAGGAAAGGTCTGTCTTAAACGACTCTCAACACTTTTCATCAGGGCATGTGCCGCCGGGTTAACATAAGTAATCACCAAATCCAGGTCAATGGTCATTACTGCTGAAGTCATGGCATTGAGCATTGCTGTCTGTAATTGATTATCTGCGGTTTGATTCGCCATTGTTTTCGCCTCACTTGAATGAGCTGTATCATTTGATTTATAAGCGGCCAGCATTTTTTCTGCCACCAGGTTAAGTGCATCCGTCCAGGCCTGATTGACTTCATGGGTCCAGGCATCACCGGCATATTCAGCCATTACCTCAAGCAGGGTTTGAGCCACTGCAGGATAATGTTCCGGTAAGGCACCATAGCCCTGATGTTTTTCCCCCATTGAAACCAGTGCATTTTCCAGGACTTTCGGCTTATCCAGACTGTTTACCACCAGTTTAATTGCAGCCAGTAACATTTTAGACTGCTTACTGATATCTGTATTTTTAAATAAAGGTTTTACCTGCGGAAACTTACTGAACAATCGCTCATAAAACGTGTCCGTCATGGCTTCAGCCTGGGGTTCCACTAAAGCAAAACTTTCTGTAATTAATTCTGACATGGTTTTTTCAGTCATAATTTTTGTATCTATGTTTTTATCCAAGTTTTTGTCCACGTTTTTATCCATATTACCCGCAGATATTTTTGTTTCCCTGACATCTTTTGTTCTGCTGACACTGCTTTTTCGGGTACTGGTTTTTCTAACCGATTTTTTCCGGACTGTTTTTTTTCTAACGGCTTTTTTTGTGCTAACGGCTTTTTTTACGCTAACGGCTTTTTTCGTGCTAATGGCTTTCTTTCTGCCAGTTGAGCCCGGCTTGCCTTTTACATTACTGTTTTTATCTGTTTCGTCGGTAGAAGTAATATCGGCATTATCACTGGAAACATTAGCTTTATCTGCAGTATTGTTCTGTTCTGACGTTTGAGGCTCGTTATTCATCCATGACAGCGGATCAAAGCCCAGACGTTCATCATTCTTTGCCATTGTATTAACCTAAAGATAGTATTACCCTAAAAATAGTATTACCTGAAATTAGCAACTAATGTTTAGTATTATTTGTTATAAAAAAAAGACTAATGTAATGTTTTGTTCTGCAGAAGATCCAACGCCAGTTGTTGGTAATCCACTGCACCATTGCTTTTTGGCCGGTATTCAAAAATAGTTTTTGCAAAACCAGGCGACTCGGCCAGCGATACATTTTCCCGAATAGCCGTTTCTAAAACCTGATCAGGAAAATAACTAACCAGTTTACTTCGAATCTGCTGGGCCAGTTTTCTCTGTTTCTGGTAGCGGGTAACAACAAACCATTTACGGGTGTTTTTTTCCAGAGCCTGTTCTATATGGGTGACCACTTTTATCAGTCTGGACAAGCCCTGTAAGGCCAGGTAATCACCGGTTACAGGCACCAGAAATTCTTCACAGGCTAAAATGGCATTCATAGCCAGTAAGCCGGATGCCGGTGGACAGTCCACCAGAATAAAATCAAATTCATTGGCTTCTACAGCAGATAATGCATCATAAAGCTGATAGCCCATTCTGCTTTGTCCTGCCGCATTACTATCCTGTGAACGGGTTTCAATTTCACCCAGGCGGGCACCGGCAGGTACAAGGAACAGATTGTCACGTACTTCCTGTATGACTTCAGCCATATTTTTTCCATCCAGTAACACTTTATCCATACCACTGCTGTTATCGGTGTTCACGCTGAAACAACTGCCCAGATGGCCCTGTGGATCCATATCAAGCATTAATACTTTCTGCCCCTCTAAAGCCAGAGCATGTGAAAGGTTTAATGTGGTGGTAGTTTTGCCTACCCCACCTTTCTGATTCATTACGGCAATCACTCTCATGTAATCTCAGTCAGTTTATGCAGCAGGCTGTTCAATTTCATCCATCTCTGCTGAATTCATCAGGGCATCAATGTCCATTAGCACCACCATTTTATTATTGATGGTTGTCAGTCCCAAAACAAAACGGTTATCCACATGACCTTTCATTTCCGGTGCCGGACGAATGGAATCGTATTTCAGGTTATGCACATCAGACACTGCATCAACAATAATCCCCATAATACGATCGTGTTCTTCACCAAATACTTTAAGGACAATCACAACCGTAGTCGGGCCATAATCGATTTCCGGCAGGTTAAAACGTTTTCTTAAATCGACAATTGGGACAATGGTACCGCGAAGATTAATCACACCCTGCAGATAATCAGGGGTTCGGGGTAAAGTTGTGACTTTATCCCAGCCTTTTATTTCCTGCACTCTCAGAATATCGATTGCATATTCCTCACCGGCCAGAATAAAAGTGAGGTATTGCTCTGCATTCTCATCGGTTAAAGCATCAAGTTCACCAACAATGTCCTGAATATCACTCATTATTATCTCCAGATCGGGTATATCTATTTCCATTATCCATGGGCATAAGTCTGTTCATTATAATTTTGAGCCGGTTCAATTTCTTTTGCCAACGCCATAAGACCGCTCATATCAAGAATAAGGGCTACCGTACCATCACCCAGAATAGTGGCGCCGGATATTCCCTGAATACTTTTATAATTCGTTTCCAGGCTCTTGATAACCACCTGCTGCTGGCTTAATAAGTCATCCACCAGAATACCGGCCTTACCGCCGTCACCTTCAACCACCACCAGCAGGCAATCCTGTAAACGATGGGTTCCCGGCTGCACATCAAACACCTCATACAACCGAACTAATGGAATATATTCATCGCGCATCTTGTACACTTCAGTGGTACCAGCAATGGTATTGATATTGTCTGTTTCAATTTCCAGCGATTCAATAATTGACACCAGGGGAATGATATAGGTTTCGTTACCGACCCTGACCAGTTGCCCATCAAGAATAGCCAGGGTTAAAGGCAGACGAATAGTAAAGGTAGTACCCTTGCCTTCTTCAGTGGTCACATCAACATTGCCGCCCAGCTCCTTAATGTTTTTACGCACGACATCCATTCCGACGCCACGGCCAGAAATATCGCTGACCTGGTCCGCGGTAGAAAAGCCGGGATGAAAAATCAGATCATAAATTTTCTCATCGGGCAGATTATCCTGTTCTGTTACCAGCCCTTTTTCAATGGCCTTGTTGAGTAATTTATCTCTGGGCAGGCCGGCACCGTCATCAGATATTTCAATAATAATAAAACCGCCCTGATGATAGGCATTCAGGGTAATGGTACCGGTTTCACTTTTACCCGCTGCAAGACGAGTCTGAGGGGCTTCAATACCGTGATCCAGTGAATTACGAACCAGATGCACCAGCGGATCACCAATTTTTTCCATAACGGTTTTATCCAGCTCGGTCTGTTCACCCAGCATTTTAAGCTCAATTTTCTTGTTCATTTTCTGGCTTAGATCATGAACCAGTCTGGGAAAGCGCTGGAAGGAAAAACTAATGGGCAGCATACGAATACGCATAACGCTTTCCTGCAGCTCCCGGGTGTTGCGTTCTAATTGAGCCAGCCCTTCTCTCAGATCTTCAATTTTTTCCATGGAAAAATCTTCACCCATCTGACTGAGCATAGACTGAGTAATAACCAGTTCTCCTACCATATTAATAAGGGTATCAATTTTATCGGTACCAACACGGATTGAACCACTTTCGGTCACTTTTTTCTTTTTGGTGGCTGGCTTTTGTTGAGATTTAGCAGACTGTTTTACTCCGACTGCAGGCTCGTTGGAATACGTGGTTTGGGAATCAGTTTCTCCACTAATGGGCGTCACATTATCCGCTGCAGTGACTGTTTCATTGACAGTGGTTTCAACGGCTTGTGGGGATTCAACCTGTTCTGATGTCCTGGTATCACCTGGTTCTGAAATTAAGGGTTCAATACTTAAATCACAATCATCTTCTACCCATTCAAAAATTTCTTCAATGGCTGCTTTGTCTATCGCCCCCAGCTGTTCATTATTCTTTAAATGGATGGTCCAGCTCAGATAACTCAGTTCTGGATCCATATGTTCAAATTCCGGCAGAGCGCTTAAGTCCGCCTGATTTTCCAGATCACCAAGAGCCGCCAGTTCCTTAAACATGCGTACGGTATCATTGCCGGTTCTAAGCATATGTTCATGGGGATGGAATTTAATAATCCAGCCGTCGGACTCTGGCTCTTTCTGCTCTGATTCCGATTCTGTATCCTGTTGAGCTTCTTCGGCCTGCTCATTACCAGCATTTAATACTGCTTCCAGTTTTGCCTGAACTTCATTTACCCTGTCCATTTCAGGCGGCACATCATCACGAGCAGCATCCAGTAGTTCACGCAGCACATCCACTGAATCAAGTAGAACATTGATGGCTTCTTTGCTGATGGCTCTACGCCCGTCACGCATTTCATCCAGCAGAGTTTCCATAACATGGGTAAAACTGGCAATTTCTGTTAGAGAAAAAGTACCGGCTCCCCCCTTAATTGAATGAGCCGCCCGAAACACAGCATGAATGACTTCATCATCGGCAGTTCCCGAGTCCAGTGCCAGCAGGCCTGACTCCAGTACATCCAGCCCTTCATCACTTTCTTCTAGGAAAGTCTGCTTAAATTGTGATAAATCAATACTCATTATCTCATTCTCTCCCTGGTTATCAGGTGTCCAGGTCCGCTCTGTGTATGTAGTATGGCTGCTGGTTTTTAACCCAGCACCCGCTTAACCGTATTCAGTAATTGATCCGGATTAAAAGGCTTAACAATCCAGCCGGTAGCACCGGCATTTTTACCTTCCATTTTTTTCTCTGTCCCGGCTTCTGTGGTAAGCATCAGGATCGGAGTAAATTTATAGGCAGGCAAAGCCCGCAGCTGACGGATCAGTTCAATACCGTCCATAACCGGCATATTCACGTCAGAAAGTACTAAATCAAAACTTCTGGTTTTGGCTATATTAAGCGCCTGCTGCCCATCAGCCGCTTCTTCTACCTCGTAACCGGCTCCCTTAAGTGTAAATGCAACCATCTGTCTCATGGATGTTGAGTCATCAACAGCTAGAATTGACTTCGGCATAAATTATTCTCCATTAGCAATAGTGTTCAATCTGTATTAAAGTTTTGTACCGCTCAATTAAAGATAGTTAATCCAGCGCCAGTACGCCAGCTAAACCGGAAATTTCTGCGCCATGCCGTAAAGTATCAGATACTCCCTGCCACTGAATGGTAATCTGCAGAAATTCTGCCGACTTGAAAAAAGCCGCCAGCAACTGCAGACCCGCACCATCCACCCGTTCAATATCCGCACCATTTAAAATAATAGTTTTCTGTTCATTCAATAACTGACTGAACTTTTCGAAATAGCCAGCCACCAGGGTAATATCCAGGGAATCATCAAAAATAACAGTCCCGGTATCACTCTTTTCAGATTGGGCTTCAGAACGGGTTTCAGTTTCACTCATAATTTTTCCGGTTCGGTTTTCAGATTTTTATCAGGGTCGCTGATTACCAGAGACTCATACACTATTACTTCTTAATTAGCTCTATCGGATAGAATCTTTAAAGCTTTAGCTTTTTTAAAAAAAATTCTGGTAAATACAGCTTGATTGTTATATTAATATCTTTCAGGATATTAATTTCCATCCATCCGTTTATGAAGATTTTAATTTCCAGATGGAAACTCATTAGCTAAAATATAGTTGAGGATTTTTGTTTGTACCAGCTGATTTATTTTTCCGGGTTGCCTTATAGATGAGGCGCCCTCTGTTACAGTTTGTCCGCACCACAGCGAATAGTGCCCGTGATCTGGCACCCATTGCTATTGTGATTGCCCTGTTTCAGATTTTTGTATTACAGCAGCCCATCCCGGATGTTGCTGAAATCATTGTCGGATCGGTTTTTGTTGTGGTCGGCCTGACTTTTTTTATTTACGGCCTGGAAATGGGGCTGTTTCCTATTGGTGAATCCATGGCCTTTGCCTTTGCCCGCAAAGGTAATGTGATGTGGTTATTAATCTTTGCTTTTGCCCTGGGTTTTGGCACGACGGTAGCAGAACCGGCCCTGATTGCCGTATCCAAAAAAGCCGCCCGGATTGCCGCCGAAGGCGGTGTCATTGAAGCCACTGACCAGGCCATTAAACAGTATGCCAATGGCCTTAAATTCACGGTGGCCTTTTCTGTCGGCCTGGCTGCCGTTATCGGGGTATTGCGTATTATTAAGGGCTGGCCGATTCAATGGATTATTATCGGCGGTTATGTCATCGTCGTCACCATGACGGCTTTTGCCCCGGAAGAAATTATTGGCATTGCCTATGATTCCGGCGGGGTAACCACTTCTACCATTACGGTGCCGCTGATGACCGCCCTGGGTATTGGCCTGGCTTCCAGTATTAAGGGACGTAACCCTATGATTGACGGTTTTGGTTTAATTGCCCTGGCCTCACTGACCCCCATGATTTTTGTTATGGTCTATGGGATGACATACTGATGAACGGAGTGATTGCCGAATTAGTCAGTTTTTCCATCACCTTTATGCACACCATAAAGGATGTTATACCTATTGCTGTTATCATCTTTGGCTTTCAGATTTTTGTGATCCGCAAAAGCATTCCCAATCTGAAACGGGTATTAATCGGCTTTTTCTATGTGGTTCTGGGACTGGCCCTGTTTTTACAGGGGCTGGAAGATGCTTTGTTTCCCATTGGCCGTATGATGGCCGCTCAGCTCACCGACCTGGACTTTATTAAACACAGTGCTGAGTCACTGCAACAGGGGGTCGCCATACACTGGACCCAGTACTACTGGGTGTATATTTTTGCTTTTACCATTGGTTTCAGCACCACCATTGCCGAGCCTTCATTGCTGGCTGTCGCCATTAAAGCCAATGAAGTATCCGGCGGCTCTATCGGGATCTGGGGGCTGAGAATTGCGGTTGCACTGGGTGTTGCCGTTGGTATTGCCCTGGGCTCCTGGCGTATTGTTACCGGCCTGCCCCTGCATTATTTTATTATTACCGGTTATATTATTGTGGTTATTCAGACCATTTATTCACCTAAAATGATCATTCCGCTGGCCTATGATTCCGGCGGGGTAACCACCTCAACCGTTACCGTCCCTATTGTCACCGCACTGGGCATAGGCCTGGCCGCCAAGGTACCTGGACGCAGTGAACTGATTGACGGTTTTGGACTGATTGCTTTTGCCAGTTTATTTCCTATTATTTCGGTTCTGGCTTATGCCCAACTGTCACAGTGGTACAGCAAACGGAACAGGGGGTAGGTTTTAGGGCTAACAAGATTTTATGCCTGGACTGTTAATTATATACATATTGTTATAAAGCTATTAATTTTTTACACATATACAACCATAGGACAAAGTACTATGCGCTTTAAACTGATTATTGCCCTGGTGGACGACCATGTTACCGATGCGGTTCTGGATGCCAGCCGCAGTGCCGGTGCAACCGGTGCCACGGTCATTAATAATGCCCGTGGTGAAGGTATAAAAAAAACCAAAACCTTTTTTGGCCTGACTCTGGAAACTCAGCGTGATGTGCTCCTGTTGCTGGTGGAAGAACACCTGAGCCGGGAAGTTCTGGAAACCATCAGTGAAGTGGGCAAGTTTGATAATACCCCGGGCACCGGCATCGCCTTCCAGATTGATGTCGAAGACGCCGTCGGCGTATCCCACCAGATTGAACAATTAAGCGAGAAAATTGAGGAAAGAATATGAAGCCAATGCTCATACAGGTTAAAGATGTCATGAAAACCCAGGTGGATTTTGTTGACGGTATGAAAACCGTTCAGGAAGCCCTTCATGAAATGAAACATATTGAAACCAAAACACTGATCGTTAATAAGCGTCATGATCACGATGAATGGGGGGTGGTGGTTGTTTCTGATATTGCCCGCCAGGTCCTGGCTCTGGACAAGTCCCCGGATCGAACCAATGTGTATGAAGTGATGACCAAACCAGCGGTAACCGTCCCGCCGGATATGGATATCCGCTATTGTGCCCGCCTGTTTGAACACCTGGGTCTGTCCCGTGCACCAGTGGTAGAGAACAAGGAAATTATCGGTATTATCAGTTATACCGATATGGTGCTTAAGGGTTTATGTAAAATTGTTTAGGATGGAAGCTCTGTTTATCTCAACTATACTATTGAGATGAACGACGTTATTTTTGAAGAAATTATACTGCTGCTGACCCTGGCAGTGGTCGCCATTGCACTGCTGAAGCGTTTCCGGATTGCACCGATTCTGGCTTATCTTCTGGTGGGCATTATTGTCAGCCCTAACGCCCTGGGATTAATCAGCGATAATCAGGATGTCCGTTTTATTGCGGAGTTCGGTGTGGTATTCCTGATGTTTACGGTTGGTCTGGAATTTTCTCTGGATCGTCTGATCACACTGCGCAAAGAGGTTCTGGGACTGGGTGGTGCTCAGGTGATGCTTACGGCTCTGCTGGCCGGCGCTATTGACTGGTACTTCAGCGGTAATATTCAGGAAGCCATTATTGTCGGCGGTATTATAGCCCTGTCTTCCACTGCGATTGTCATCAAACAACTATCTGAACAACTGGAACTCAATTCCCGTCATGGGCATCTGGCTGTCAGTATTTTAATTTTTCAGGATCTGGCGGTTATCCCCCTGTTGATCATTATTCCCACGTTTGCCGCCCAGGAATCGGTTAATCTGACACCGGGTATATGGCCGTTTCTTAAAAGCGGTATTATTTTACTGGTTATGCTGGCTATCGGTCACTGG
>JALTKC010000439.1 GCA_027076245.1 Gammaproteobacteria bacterium | reverse complement strand
CGTTCCAGCAGTGCTTCAGCCTGCTCCCGGCTGAGACTTTGCAGATTAAGGATCGGTTCTCTGAAGTCCACACCTTCATTATTATTCTGCCAGTGCAGCTCATCCACCGGATAAATTTCGGATACCCCAGGGACAATAATCCGGCAGCCGTACACACCCAGATGTTCATAATCAGCAATATAAATCTGCTGCTGTTCCGCTTCCAGCAGATTGACCAGAAACTCAAATTCAGATTCCGTAGTATTGTCAAAATCCCAGTAGACAAACTCATAATCACTTTCGTGTTTGAAAAAGTCATAGGAGATTAAGCCGCTGGAATCGATAAAATGGGTCTCCAGATTCACCGGATCGGCTACCGCTTCATCATCAAAGCTGGGGGTCTGAAAACCGTCCAGTGACTCCAGACGGCGGCCCCGCAGCAGTTCGGTCATGGTACGCTCAAGCGCCACTTCAAAACTGGGGTGAGCCCCAAAAGAGGCCAGACAGCGGCCGGATTCAGGCTCCATCATAATAATGGAAATAACCGGATAGCGGCCGTCCAGGGAGGCATCTTTTACCTCAATAATAAAGCCTTCCTGCTCCAGTGCCTGTTTGGCAGAAAACACTTTGGGATACATTTCGATAATATGTTCCGGCACCTGTGGCAGGCTGATACGCCCGGCAATGATCCGGTTTTTTACATAGCGCTCAAAGACTTCAGAAAGCGCCTGGGTGCGGGCTTCTGCTTTGGTATTGCCTGCCGACATGCCGTTACTCACGTATAAATTACCGACTATATTGACCGGAAACCAGATGGTCTGCTGGTCACTATGGCGTACAAAAGGTATGGTGCAGATGCCCCGTTCATGATTGCCGGAATTGGTATCCACCAGCATAGCCGGAGTTAATTGCTGCTGCGGATCATAGAAATCCCAGAGGGCTTTATCCAGCATACCTTCAGGCATGGTTTCAGAATCGGTGATTGCAAACCATTTTTCATCGGGATAATGAACAAAATCGGCTTGGGCAATAGCCTGTCCCAGATAAAAATCCGCAAAAAAGTAATTGCAGTTCAGACGCTCAAAAAATTCTCCCAGGGCGCTGGCCAGACAGGCATTACGGGTACTGCCCTTGCCGTTGGTAAATAATAATGGACAGTTACGGTCACGGATATTAACGGAATATATGGCATTAACAGGGTTTAGCCAGAGGGCTTCTTCAATATCAAAACCCAGGGATTTAAGCTGGGATTGCATGTATTCAATCGAAACTTCCAGGGCTTCGTCTTTACCTTTTATCCAGGTTTTTTTAGTCATTATTTTTTCGGTTAGGTCTATTTAATATTTTATTGTAAGTATTCAGTGTACCTGACCGTGACTATCTACAGGTACTGTATTTCCGGGGACGCTCAAGTACATCCATGTATCGCTTTACGAAAACATCCATGTTTTCATAAACCCCGTAAATACAGTACCTGCAGACAGTCACTCTACGGAGTTCCTGATAGTTACAGATTATTTGCTATGAAGCAGAAAAACACGCTCATTAAAATAAGACATATTCTGCGAACGCGGGCTGCGCTGTCGGGGTTCTATTGGGGAAACTTCCAGCAGTTCAATCGAAAAATTAGCTTCATACAGGCTGAAAACTTCGTCCTGAGTGACTGAAAACGGCGGCCCCTGTTTTTCTTCTTCGTTATAATCAAGGGTTAATAATAGCATAGAAATTTTTTCCGGCAGGATTTCCAGCATCTTCTGCACATAGTTTTTACGCATTTCAGCAGGCAGAGCTACCAGAGCGGCACGGTCATAAACTGCTTTAATATCAGACAGTTGTTCTTTTTTTAGAGCAAAGAAATCACCGCAGATAATATCAATATCCTTACTATGCCAGAGGGTCATGGGTGTTTGACCGGTTGCAGAATTTTCATCAGAAATGACAGTTTTACTTGCATTTAACTGTTGTTCTGTATAAAAATCTTGCACCGCCAGTGTGCTGAGTTCATTACCAAGAACTTTCAGTCCCTGTTGTGGAAAATAACACAGATCCAGACTTTTGCCGCATAAAGGTACAAAAACCCGGCTGTTTTTCGGAATATTAAGTTTCGGCCAATGCTTTGATAAGTATGGGTTTATAGTATCCAGATGAAAGCCGATACGCTGTTCCTGCCAGCGCTGATGCCAGTATGATGAGTGCATATAAAACCTGTTTTAAAAACCTGAATCTGGAATTTATTTACTACTTATTGAGGTAAGTTCCTTGACAAAAGAATGCTTTAACCTTTATTCCTATATAAGGAATCGGGTGCAATCATAAATTGAATGTAATAAAAGATAAAGAAAACATAGGTACTTATCCAAAATTATAAACCGTATTATGCACAAAAACTGATAATACGCAGAACTAAAAAACATTAAAACAACTAGAATAATAGAGAGTTAAAAAATAAAACACTATGGGTAAATCACTGGTTATTGTCGAATCGCCTGCCAAGGCCAAAACCATTAATAAATATCTGGGTAAAGATTTTGTTGTCAAATCCAGTGTCGGTCATATTCGTGACCTGCCCACCAGCGGCAGTGGCAAAAAAGCCCCTATGGACCCAAAAGAACGGGCCCGGCTGGCAGCAGAAGCGCGCAAACTCCCCCCTGAAGAACGAGAAAAACGGAAAAAAGAACGGGCTCGTTCCGCTCTGATTGAACGTATGGGTATTGACCCTGAAAATGGCTGGAATCCCCGTTATGAAACCATGCCGGGGAAAGAAAAGGTTATTAATGAATTAAAAAAACTGGCCCGCAGTTCAGACAATATCTATCTCGCAACCGATTTGGATCGCGAGGGAGAAGCCATTGCCTGGCATTTAAAGGAAACTCTGGGTGAGGCTTTGCATGACGGCAAACCCGTCCCTTTTAAACGGGTGGTCTTTAATGAAATTACTGAAAAAGCCATCCAGGAAGCCTTTGCCGAACCCGGTGAGCTGAATATGGATCATGTTAATGCCCAGCAGACCCGCCGTTTTCTGGATCGGGTAGTGGGCTATATGGTCTCCCCCCTGTTATGGAAAAAAGTCGCCCGGGGCCTGTCTGCCGGACGGGTACAGTCGGTTGCAGTAAAACTGGTAGTAGAGCGTGAGCGGGAAATTCATACCTTTATCCCGGAAGAATTCTGGGAAGTGTACGCTGATCTGGAAACAGAAA
>JALTKC010000438.1 GCA_027076245.1 Gammaproteobacteria bacterium | reverse complement strand
TGTTTGTACGCGGTGTGCGCGGTGTCCGCCTGGGTAAAAGCGATGAAAAAATAAGCCTGAGAGTACAGGGTGAAAACCTGCAGGTACTCAATGATATAGGCAGTCAACTGGTCGATAAACTCCGTTCCGTTCCCGGATTAAGAAACCTGAAACAGACCTATGAGGAAACCCATAAGGAGTTAAAAATAAAAATCCGCCGCAAGCGGGCCGCCGATCTGGGGATCAATGCCAGAGACATAGGCCATGCCCTGAAGGTAGCACTGGATGGTATTGTGGTATCTGATTTTATTGAGGGCGACCGGGAATACAATATCCGTCTGCGCCTGCCCCGATCAGAAGTTCTGTCCAATGATGACTTAAAACACATTCTTATCAAACACCATAACGGCCAGCCTGTGTATATCAATGACGTGGCCGAACTGCAATTTTCCGCTTCTCCCTCTGTTATTGAACGGGATAATCAGCAGCGTATTGTTGAAGTCACCGCGAGTCTGGTTAACGATGATGATCTACTGATCGTAATGAACCGGATTGAACAGACACTTAAAGATTTCCCCTTGCCCGAAGGCTATTATCTGTATGATGGCGGTGCCAATAAGGAGATAAAAGAAGGCCGTGATATGAGCCTGATATTATTTGCTCTGGCTATCTTTCTGGTATTTGTCGTCATGGCGGTTCAGTATGAATCATTAAAAAATCCGCTGGTGATCCTGCTGGGCATTCCCTTTATGATCATTGGTGTGGCCGGCGGTCTGTACTTTAGAGAACTGCCGGTTTCTATGCCGGTCTGGCTGGGTCTGATTATGCTGGCCGGTATTGTGGTCAATAATGCCATTGTTCTGGTGGAACAGATTGAACTGGAACGTAACCGTGGTGCGGATCTGGTACCGGCCATTACACATGCGGCCCGTTTACGGCTGCGCCCGATTTTAATGACCAGCATAACCACCGTAGTGGGTATGCTGCCTCTGTCCATTGGTTTTGGTGAAGGTGCAGAAATGCTCCAGCCGCTGGCGGTCGTTATTGTCTGGGGGCTGAGTTTTTCGATGCTGGTAAGCCTGCTGGTGATCCCTTCACTGTATTATCTGTTTCATATTAAAAAGGGATAGGTTTTTGGTTAGTATCCATCTCCTGGGAGCGCGGGCATCCTGCCCGCGTCAACTAACGGTTTGTGCGTTATTTCTGCTGCGGACAAAATGTCCGCACTCCCAAATTTAAGATACTTTATTTATAAACGGATGGATACAGGCAGACTGGCTTAGAAGTTTTTAATAATACTAAAAACGGTTTTGCCTTCGCAGGGGAAGTTCTGTGAGCATTCTTCGGATTTTTCACCGGCGTTGATGTCGATATAGTCCACTTTTAGCTTCATACCCTTATAGGTAGTGGACAGGCCTACACTCCAGTCCTGGTAGTCTTTCATACCGCCTTTTTCTGGCTTGTTCTTAAACTGATTCCAGCCATAGCGGGTTTCAACGGAGAACAGTTTTTTTACCGGTACGGCCACGCCCAGCTCGTAATTGTAATACTCACCCATGCCGTAGGAATCGGGGCTGTATTTGAGTGCAGCTTCAGACGACAGGTGTTCAAAACGATACTCAAGACGGGTCTGGTATTCTTTACTGGTGTTTTTATCTATGCGCAGATCAGGAATTTTATTGAAACTGTGGTAAGGCGCAAAAACATCCGCAGGCTTGTCCTGATAATTAACATCCAGCTCGACAATGGGGAATTTAATTTTTTTCTTTGACTTATCGGCCGTCAGTTTGTGTTGTTTTTCAAATTCAGCGACATAATCCAGAGCACCGCTGAATTGACTGCCAGAAGCAAGACTTTCGATACCCAGATTATACTGATGATCAGTTTCTTCAGCCCATACGCTCTCTGCCGATAATAACAGCATCAGTAAAGCAGTTAACATAATTGTGTCTGAATTTTTCACTATTTTATCCCTGGCGAGAAACGGAGAAAATTTAACAACACATTACCGATGGAACATCAAACTAAAAAAATCGTTTATAAAGAGCTGTAATATAATTTTAACATTGACAGCCGAAAGATTAAACATTCGTTCAAGCTGCTTTTGTAGGAATTACTTACAAAAGGGTTTTTATTTTAGTTTTCCAGGATGTGAATTAACCTGTATGAACAAATATTATCAGGTCGGGTTCAACAATCCAGCAGAAATATATTTTTTTGTGAAACAGATCCGCAAACCTTATCATTGCCTTAAATTTGTGTGAACTGCATACAGGTTCTGCCTCTCTTTTTTACGACTTTTTTGAAAAACAGTTTTACGGTTACGGCTGACCAGAGAAATCCACTTCTACCTTAAAGTGAGACATGACCTCAACCATCCAATTAAACAGAGGTAATAATTGTGCATAATACTGCATACACCAGGGAATAAATTCAGCACTGAATAATTGTTCAGGCAAAGGCATCTGAAACCAGCATTTTAAGCCCTTGTAACGAATTAAATCCGCATTGATCAGTTCATCCGGGTTCCTGTGGCTAAAGCCCCTGGGTAATCGTTTTAACTGCTCTCCGTGCACAATAATCCCATTTTGTTTCAGCTTCTCCATAATGTCGTGTATTTGCTGATCCTTACCTGTTTGTGCACACTGTTCACGCCAGGCCTGCAGGTATTCAGGGGTAAAATGGTTAATACCCACACCAATCTGAATATATTCCGGCCTAAATGCCAGGTAAAATCCCGGACAACGGGTTCGCTTTAACATACCCTGCCAGAACAGGTAAGAAATATGAGTTTTATAAGGCGTTTTATCTTTGCTGAAACGGGCATCACGGGAAAAACGGTATATTGAACCATTCACCTTGGGCACTACATTAATACCCGGAGCGATTTCCTGCAGGGCACCTCCCAGAGCTTCAACCAGATCCCTTGATACTTCCAGAATTTCCTGTTGATAAAAATCGTAATGTTCATCAAACCATTTTTTATTATTATTTTGTTTAATGTCTTCAAGAAACTGGATGACCTGGGGATTAAAACCGTTAAACTGGGGCATTGGGAGTCCTGATCGGGTATTTGGATATCGATGTTTTATTGTAGCATTTTCATAAAATTATGGGTTAAGTGTTAAGTGTTAAGTGTTAAGTGTTAAGTGTTAAGTGTTAAGTGTTAAGTGTTAAGTGTTAAGTGTTAAGTGTTAATAA
>JALTKC010000437.1 GCA_027076245.1 Gammaproteobacteria bacterium | reverse complement strand
GAACAGAATCGGATACACCGTCCAGAACACTTTGCAAAAAACGTCCCTGCTTAATTAACTCCTGATTCTTTTTGCTGACCTTGTTTTCCAGCTCATGATTCAGCTCGGTAATTTTCTGAGTAAAATGTAAATTAGCTATATAACGTACCAGTACAAAGACAAAAATAGCCAGAATAATTATATAGAAAAAATACTGATTTCGCTGGGCATAAATATCACTTAAATCGATGTCAGCCAGAGGTTTAAACAGAATAAAATAGCCCATGGGCTGATTTTTTATATCCGACAATAAATATTCACTGATCAGTAACTGATTTTTTCTGTCCAGGAACATTTTATTGCCCGGTTCAGTATATCTCTCTATACCATTCTTATCGAGATAATCCAGGTACCGCTGTCTGGCATTACTATTAGCGACATAATAATCATGAATAAACCGTTGTTTGTCTGCCCGACTTAACTGTTCACGATAATGACGGTCAATCAGAAAAACCGGCTCTATACCCTGTTGTTCCAGCTCTGCAGCAATGGAGTCAAAACTGGCAATAATTTCTACAATGCCGATAAACGTCTGTTTATCATAAACCGGGATCATCACCTTAAAGGTAAGATTGTATTTACCGGTACTAATAGAGCGTTTAATCTCCGGATGTTTCAGCATATCTGCAATATCAAGACGAACTTTAAGAAGGCTATCTCCTGTTTTATCTGTCCAGCTGCGATGAAAACTGTTGCCCTGCCTGTCGATTACCTGAAACCAGAGATTTTTCAGGGAGGTATAACGGGCAAATTTCTGCACCAGTTTCTGCAAATTCAGACTCTCCGGTCTGCGTTCCTGCAATGCCTGTTTAATACGGGGATTATCTCCAATAGCCAGGGCAATCAGCAGCATGGCATTGTGTTTTTCTGTAATGAGTTTACGGGTGTTCTCCCGCATACTTTCAGCAACACGCTGATAGCGGTTATCTATATCGATAAGGGAACGGGAATAAACAATTAACAGCAGCAGAATACTGATAAAGATGGAAATAATCAGCGGTAATTTATAGGCACCCGCCATTTTTCTGGAAATCATAAACCAATCATAATTTTTTGTATTACTATCAAGAATAATAGCTATCTGGTCACTTGTCTATACAGGGTTAAAATCTATATAACTAGCATCGTAACTATTTAGTGTCCATCCGTAAATTGCTTTGCTCTTAAGTCCCCCTTTTTCAAAGGGGGGCTTAAAAAATTAATAAACCGATAGAAATCCATTAGAATCAGAATAAAAGTAAACTTTGCTCACACATCAGCTTAACGGATTGAGCAGTTCGGCCAGATCCTCCTGAGATAATTTAGGAGCGGCATCGGATGATTGTTTTTCTCCGCTATCGGATTTCTTTCTGTCTTTATAAAGGGCATCGGCCAGTGCCTGTTTGTTCTGCTGCATCAGCAGGATTTTTTCTTCTACCGTTTCTTCCGTTAATAACTTATAGACAAATACCGGTTTATCCTGCCCAATACGATAGGCTCGGTCAGTAGCCTGACGCTCTACCGCAGGATTCCACCAGGGATCATAATGGATCACCGTATCCGCTGCAGTCAGGTTAAGCCCGACACCGCCGGCTTTAAGGCTGATCAGGAAGACCTGCAGCTCTCCTTCCTGGAAGGCTGTGATCACTTCATCCCGGTTACGGGTAGAACCGGTCAGTATGGAATGCGGGATATCAGCCTTTGTCAGTTCCTGTTCAATAATTTCCAGCATTTTAACAAACTGGGAAAAAATCAGGATTTTGCGCCCTTCTTCCACCATCTCCGGTACCATTTCCATCAGCATATCCAGCTTGGCAGATACCTGGACATTTTTAGCTGCCGTTAAGGACAGTAAACGTGGATCACAACAGACCTGACGCAGTTTTAACAGAGCATCCAGGATCATAATCTGACTGCGGGCAAAGCCTTTTTTGCTGATTTCATCCTGTACTTTTTTGTCCATAGCCAGGCGCACGGTTTCATACAGATCACGCTGTTTTCCGGTTAAGGGAACAGTACGGATCATTTCTGTTTTTTCCGGCAGCTCAGTGGCCACCATTTCCTTGGTTCGGCGCAGCATAAAGGGTTTAATGCGTTTATGCAGCTGCAGCTGACGATCGGTGTCCCCCTGTTTTTCTATGGGACTGCGAAACAACCGGGTAAAACGTTCCTGAGTACCCAGAAAACCGGGCATCAGAAAATGAAACAGGGACCATAGTTCACCCAGATGATTTTCCATAGGTGTACCGGTCAGACACAGACGATGATCTGATTTTAACTGAAAAATAATCTGGGAGGTTTTGGAGCGGGCGTTTTTAATGTTCTGCGATTCATCCAGGATCACATAATGATAACGCTGTTCAAGATGAATATCCTTATCACGCAGCACCAGGGAATAAGTGGTCAGGATAATATCGTATTGAGTAATGTGCTCAAAATTCTCCTGCCTCAAAGGACCATGCAAAACCAGTACCTTGAGCTGTGGTACAAAACGTTCAGCCTCACGTTTCCAGTTACCCATCAGACTGGTAGGTGCTACTACCAGAGTAGGCAAATTTTGCTGATCTGGCTTATGCTGCTGTTTCAGATACAACAGCCAGGCCAGCGCCTGTACCGTTTTACCCAGCCCCATATCATCAGCCAGAATACCATTAAACTGGTATTCATATAAAAAATTCAGCCAGGCAAGGCCGTGCAGCTGATAATCACGCAGCTCTGTCTTTAACCCATCCGGAGCCGTTACAGCCTCAATGCCTTTAAAATTCTGCAGTTTTTTACTCAGCTGCTGTAATTCAGCCGCCCCTTTCCACTGCATAGCCGGATCATTCAGCAGCTCAGCAAACTGCATGCCCTGCTGACGATTAAGCACCAGTTTACCTGAGGTATTCAATGCCTGAGAATCATACAGTTCTACCAGGGTATCATAAATACCCATCACTCTCTGGGCCGGCAGTTTAAACCAGCGGGGACGGTTATTATTATCAACAACAGGCAGAATAATCTGTTCACGGGCCAGTATTTTCCGACGTAACTGCAGCGGATCTTTTTCTTCCACCAGCAATTCCACCAGTGCCGGTAACAGGTTAATGGTCTGGCCGTCAATTTCTATACCCAGTGTCATTTCAAACCAGTCATTAGCACTGTCCTGTTCAATTTCTCCATA
>JALTKC010000436.1 GCA_027076245.1 Gammaproteobacteria bacterium | reverse complement strand
CCGTACCCACACCGGCATCCACCAGAATGGGCACTTCGGCATTTTCGATGATCAGGCGGATATTATGGGGATTACAGATCCCCAGGCCAGAACCAATCAGACCGGCCAGCGGCATAACCGCCACACAACCCATTTCTTCCAGACGTTTGGCAATAATGGGATCATCGCTGGTGTACACCATAACCTTGAAGCCGTCCTTAATCAGCAGTTCGGCTGCTTCAATGGTATCCACCATATTAGGATATAAGGTTTTCTGATCACCCAGCACTTCCAGTTTAACCAGATCGTGCCCATCCAGTAATTCCCGTGCCAGCTGACAGGTGCGCACGGCATCTTTTGCCGTGTAACAACCGGCGGTATTAGGCAAAATCGTGTATTTATCCGGTGAAATAACATCCAGCAAATTAGGCTCATCAGGATTCTGACCGATATTGGTACGACGAATGGCCACTGTAACGATTTCAGCACCGCTGGTTGCAATGGCTTCGCGTGTCTCGTCCATGTCCTTGTACTTACCGGTTCCCACCAGTAAACGGGAGCTGTATGCTTTACCCGCTATAATTAAGGTATCATCTTGCATTATTTATCCTGAATCTGTTAATAAACTAAAATTTCAAAAGTCTAAAATTCCAAAAGACAGTCATTATCCCGAATTTAATATTCACTGTCCAATACTCTTAGCCGCCGCCAATGGCATGGACAATTTCCACCTTGTCACCTTCACTGAACACAAAACTGTCGTGGCGGCTTTTGGGAACAATCTCTTCATTAACCTCAACGGCCAGACGCTGGCCGATTATCTCCATATCCGTCAGCAACTGCTGCACGCTGCAGTTTTCCGGAACGGTACGGGATTCACCATTTAAAATAATATTCAAAATAACTCCTTTAAGGTGCCGCTTTAAATACATTATACGGCTTACTATAAATACGAAATATGCTATATTTTACACTCAAAACAATGAAATATGGATGTTTCATATTCAGAACTCTAATTATCTCCCAGGAAGCCCGAATATATGGACAAAACAAATTCCACAGCAATGATAACCATTGAAGAAGCCGGAACACTGGACGGGCTTTTTTATGAACGCACCTCCCGTTCTGCGGATGATATTGCCTATATTCAATACAACAAAGCAAGCAAAAGCTGGGAAGAAACCACCTGGAACGAAATGGCTGTACTGGTCGGCAAATGGCAGAAAGCCATGCTGACAGAAGATCTGGAAAGCGCTGACCGGATCGGCATTTTAATGAAAAACAGCAAGGAATGGGTAGCTGTGGATCAGGCGGCACTGGGTCTGGGGATGGTGGTGGTGCCCTTATACCTTGAAGACCGTCCGGACAATATTGCCTATATTCTGGAAGATGCCGCCATTAAACTGCTGGTGGTACAGGATATCAGTCAGTGGCGCCGACTGCGGGATAAGTGCCTACAGCATGATAACAACAGTGCTGATAATACCACCTTAAAACGAGTGGTACTGCTGGATGCCACGGAAGATAAAATCGCCGGTGAGTCAGAGCGGGTCACAACCAGTGCGCAATGGCTGCCCGAAGAAGGCCATGTTTTGCACAAACGCAATGGCGACCCGGAAAAACTGGCCACCATTGTTTATACTTCCGGCACCACCGGCAAACCCAAGGGGGTGATGCTAAACCATCGTAACATACTGTCTATTGCCTACCCTTCCGGTTCCGGGCTTAAAGTTCGCAGCGACGATCTGTTTTTATCTTTTCTGCCCATGTCACATACTTTTGAACGCAGTCTGGGCTATTACCTGACCGTTATGGCCGGCTGCCGGGTTGCCTTTGCCCGCTCCATTCAGGTTCTGGCTGATGATCTGCTTACCATAAAGCCGACCCTGTTGATCTCTGTACCCCGTATTTATGAACGGGTTTATGCAAAAATTGAAAACACTCTGCTTAAAGGCTCTCCCATAAAACGGGCTTTATTCCGCCTTACCGTGAATACCGGCTGGCGGCGCTTTCAGTATCAGCAGGGTCGCTCCATGTTCTGTCTGGCCTGCCTGTTATGGCCGCTAATGAAATACCTGGTTGCAGATAAGGTCATGCAAAAATTCGGCGGCCGTTTACGTCTGGCGGCTACCGGCGGCGCGGCGATTCCCTTCCCGGTAGCCAAAACCTTTATCGGCCTGGGTCTGCAACTCATTCAGGGCTATGGATTGACAGAAACCAGTCCGGTAGCAAGTTTTAACCGCCTGGATAATAATGATCCCCGTTCCATTGGCCAGCCGCTGGAAGGTATGGAAATGAAAATCGGTAAAAACGATGAACTGTTAATTAAAAGCCCCGGCGTTATGATGGGCTACTGGAACAATCACGCGGCTACAGCACAGGCTATTGACCCGGAAGGCTGGTTCCACACCGGGGATCAGGCCCGTATTGATGAAAAAACCGGCCATGTTTATATTACCGGTCGCCTGAAAGACATTCTGGTTATGTCCAATGGTGAAAAAATTCCGCCTACGGATATTGAAAACGCCATTGTTATGGACCCGCTTTATGACCATGCCATGCTGCTTGGTGAAGGCGAAGCCTGGCTCAGTGCCGTGCTGGTACTCAATTCTGAACAATGGGTACACATTGCCCAGGAACATAATCTTGATCCCTTTGATAAAAATAACTTACAGGACAAGGCTGTTCACAACCATATTGTGCGCCATTTACGCACGGTACTGCATGATTTTCCCGGCTATGCAAAAATCCGCAAGGTCATTTTAACACTGGAACCCTGGACGGTAGAAGATGGACTACTGACACCCACATTAAAAGTTAAGCGGCCCAAAATACTGGAGCGGTTTAAAAAAGAAATTACAGCCTTGTATAAATAAGTCAGAAAAGTTCTATATCATCTTTGACTTTTATTTCCGTTAGCTTCCCTTCTTCCACCAGCGTCTCATAGCAGGCTATATTATTGCGCCCATGCTCTTTAATATAGTACAGAGCATGGTCAGCACGGTCTATAATCTCAGACTGTAGCAGACTGGTATCCAGACGGGTAATACCAATACTGACCGTAACCTGACCCACCTGTGGAAAGTGATAATTCTCAATATGCTGTCTAAAACGCTCAAATACATTTTTAGCGCTCTGTTCTTCCACATTCTGCAAAATCACCACAAATTCCTCACCGCCGTAGCGGAACACCAGATCATCCTGACGGAAAAAAGCCTGAGCCTGCTGGGCAAAATGCAGCAACACTTCATCACCATAAAGGTGACCAAAACGGTCATTGATCTGTTTAAAATGGTCAATATCAAGAATGGCAAAACAGGGAAATCGCTCAGTGTCATTGGAACGTCGATGCGACCCGTTATTTAACATGCGGAGCATTTTCTGATCAAATGCCTTACGGTTATACAGCCCGGTCAGAGGATCTCGGTCATTTAACGATATCAGCTCCTGGTGGTTGGTATAAATATCCGTAACAGCCAGAATACCATCAATTAGTTCTTCACTGATACGGGATTGATCCAGCAGGTAGGCCATAAAGTAAATACAGTGCTTTTCACGGCTGGATTTTTTAACCAGTAAATTCAAACCATCCAGCTCTTTGGTCTGTGAGCTTATAATAGCCTTGGTGTTTAAGATTTGCTGAATTAACTCATTTATCTCGCTCTGCAGTTCCTGCAAGTCATCACCATATACCACCTCAGGCTGATAATTATCCACCTTGTATAAAGCCAAAGCCTGTAAAGCTGGAAATTCATCGCGCATAAAAGGGAAGAAAGCATGGGTAAGAGACTCAGCTTCCTGGTTTCGGGTCAATTGCGCAATTTTCTGTAACAGTGTGAGAGGCATTGGTTTATGTTTTAGGTTTTAGGCGGTTGCTATTGTTATGGTTATGTATTTTAATACGGTTTAAATACATTGAGTTTAGACCTATTATACTGTTTGTATGTTTTTTATACACTTTTTATAATTCTTTTCACAAACAAACTTAAAATCTTTTTAATATTATAAGCTGATAATAAATTCTAGCTTATCCTTCTGGTGAAAAACATGAATAAATTAATCAAGATTATACTCTGGAGTCTGGCTTCTTTAGTTGTCATTGTAGTTCTGGCAGCAATTCTAATCCCTGTACTGGTCAACCCCAATGATTATAAAGATGAAATTGCCCAGCAGGTTTATCAGAAAACCGGACGAACCCTGACTATAGAGGGCGATATTGACCTGTCCATTTCCTTACCTCTGTCCGTTTCCCTGGATCTGGGCAAAACAGAACTGAGCAATGCTAAAGGCTTTGGAGACCAGCCTTTTGCCAGAATAGAAGGCATTTCTCTATATGTGGCTATTATGCCCCTGCTGACTCAGAACCGCCTGGATATCGGGGAAGTCAGGCTGGATAATATGACCCTGAACCTGATTAAAAATAAAGACGGCAAAACCAACTGGGCCGATCTCAGTGGTGAAAAACCTGCACAGGAAAAAACAGCTAAAACAAACAAAACACCAGGCTCAAAAGACAGCTCTGAACCTGCTGCCGAAAAAGCGCCTATGCCCGCAATCAGTGTAGCCGGACTGAATATTAAAGATGCCCAAATCAGCTGGACCGATAAACAGAACAATCAGCATATTGTGTTATCCAAAGCCAATATAAGCATCAGTGAACTGATTGAAAACAAGCCTTTTGAGCTGGATATCTCCACTCTGATCAACAGCTCCAGTCCTGACATCAAAGGCAGCTTTAAGCTCAGCAGTTCCCCCACTATTTCTCTGGCTCAGCAGTTATTTAAATTACCCCAAACCCAGTTAACTCTTGATTTGACCGGCAGCGCTCTGCCCGGCGGAGCCACTAAAACCACCCTGGGGGGAGACATTGTATTTGACGGCCTGAAACAGCTGCTGGATATTAATGGTATGCAACTCACCTCATATGAGATGGTTATCAATGGTCAGTTTCAGGCCTCTAAACTGGACACTACTCCAGAATATAACGGCAAGGTCAGTATAGAAAAATTCTCCCCAAAACAGCTTGCCGCTGCCCTGGGAGCCGCATTACCGGCCATGAAAGAGAAACAGGCACTCAGTTCTGCTGACGCAAAACTCTCATTTAAGGGTGATCAGAACAAGCTGAATATCAGTTCCTTAACAGCCAACCTGGACGATACCGCTTTAACCGGCACGGCAGTGATAAAAAATTTCCAGAAACCCGTATATGGTTTTAATTTAAAACTTAACCAGCTCAATCTGGATTACTACGCCATGGCTACTCCGGAACAGGCTGCTTCTCAAAAGCCCGTAGCGAAAACCGCACCAAAGCAAAGTTCAACATCTAAGCCAAAAGCGGCTTCCACAGGTAAGCCTGCAGCAGCACCCGTTTTCCCTGTTGAAACCCTGCGCGGCCTGAACCTTGACGGTAAATTAACCATTGGCCAGTTTATTGCCGGGGGCGCCAAAATGACCAATGTCGTCATTGTGCTGAAGGGCAAGGATGGTCTGGTTCAACTGGCCCCTTTAAAAGCGGATTTATACAAGGGCAATATTAACCTTAAAACCACCCTGGATGCCCGCGGCAATACACCCAGACTTAAAATTATTAATGAACTGAAAGGTGTACAGATAGGCGATCTGTTACAGGATGTCAGCGGCAGCCAGGAAATAACCGGTACGGCCAATATTTCAGCCAATATCACGACTACTGGTAATGATAAAGATCGCTTAATTAAAAACTCCAATGGGGTTGTTAAATTATTGGTCGCTAATGGTCATATCAAAAAACTGGACGTTATTAATACCTTAAGAAAGGCAGACGCAATACTTAAAGGCCGGGCCGCCCCGACCCAGGATCAGGAACAAAACACCAAATTTTCTGAACTCAAAGGCACCTTTAATATTAAAAACGGTGTGGTTAAAAATAACGACCTGAGCAGTAAATCCCCAGTTATGGAACTGACCGGTGCCGGCTATGCAGACCTGCCCAAAGAATATCTGGACTATACCCTGCAAGTTAAACTGCTAAACAGCTTAAAAATTGATGAAAATTCACAGGGTACTGATTACAGAGGCAAGGAAATTCCTTATACCATTAAAGGTAAATTCTCAGATCTGAAACAGGAAGCCAGTATTTCCAAAGTACTGGAACAGCAGGCCAAAAAGAAAGTGGAGGAAAAACTCAACGAGAAGCTGGAAGAAAAATTTGGCGACAAGTTCAAGGGGCTACTTAAATTCTAGGGCTCACCCTCCTGGGAGTGCGGGCATCCCTGCCCGCATACTTGTCTGGCTGCTGGATAAGAAAGTCCCCCTACCTTCCGGCTATTAAGCAGTTATTAAGAACTTAATCAAGAGATAGTCCCATCAACATCTTCGCGTCCAAATTACTCACCTGGTACGACCAGCACGGCAGAAAAAACCTCCCCTGGCAAAAGAACAAAACACCTTACCGGGTCTGGATCTCGGAAATCATGTTACAGCAGACTCAGGTAAAAACCGTTATTCCCTACTACCAGCGTTTTATGCAGCAGTTTCCCGATATTATCAGCCTGGCCAATGCCCCTCAGGACGAAGTCCTGCACCTGTGGACCGGACTGGGCTATTACGCCCGGGCAAGAAACCTGCACAAGGCCGCACAAATCGTGCGCGACCAGTTTGCAGGGCAGTTCCCGGACTCTGTAGAGAACATTCAGGCTTTACCCGGCATAGGCCGTTCTACCGCCGGAGCCATTTTATCTCTGGCCTGTCAACAGCACCACCCCATACTGGACGGCAATGTTAAGCGCATTTTATGCCGCTGCTTCCAGGTGGACGGCTGGCCGGGACAGACAAGGGTACAGAAAGCACTCTGGAGTCTGGCCGAAAAACTCACCCCGAAACAACGCTGTGGTGATTTTAACCAGGCCATGATGGATCTGGGTGCCAGCCTGTGCAGCCGCAGCAAACCTCAATGCTCACAATGCCCCTTGCAGACTCAGTGCCTGTCCTGTCTTAACGATACCATAAAGCAGTATCCTAACCCGAAACCTAAAAAAAATAAGCCCGTAAAAAAGACCTGTTTACTGATCCTGTGCAATGAAAACGGTGATATATTACTGGAAAAAAGACCCCAGCAGGGGATCTGGGGCGGGCTCTGGTCATTTCCACAGTGTCAGAACTGTCAGGACAAAGCAGAGCTAAAAAGCTGGCTGGAATCACATCATTATCAAACCTGCGGCCCTGTTCAGAAACTGCCGGAATTCAGGCATACCTTCAGCCATTATCATTTAGATATTACTCCGTTACAAATTCAGGTTAAAATACCTCCCATAGTAATGGATGATAACCGCTTTCTCTGGTACTCCCTAAGTAAACCATTGAAATTAGGATTGCCAGGCCCCATAACCAAACTTATATCTCAACTGGATGCCGGGCCTTAAAGAGCTATCGTCAGTCCACTTAAATTTTGAACTTTTAGATTAAAGGTACCAATATGACTCGAATGGTAAATTGCGTAAAACTGGGAAAAGAAGCCGAAGGCCTGGAACGCCCAACCTACCCCGGTGATCTGGGCAAACGAATTTTTGATAATGTCTCCAAAGAAGCCTGGAACGCCTGGATCCAGCACCAGACCATGCTGATCAATGAGTACCGCCTGTCTCCCATCGATCCGGAACACCGCAAGTTTCTGGAAACCGAAATGGACAAATTTTTCTTCAGCGATGAAGCCGTCGCCAAACCAGGCGATTATGTACCACCCAAATAATCTTTCATTCCCGCTGCCATCTGACTGCAGCAGGTTCCTTCTCCCTCCGGGAGAAGGCCAGGATGAGGCCCTTATTTATTCAAGATTAATTAAAATTTTTCTTGACACAAACCGGCAAAAAAGACAGAATACACGCCGTTGAATAAATTAAGTCTCACCGAATAATTTGATTCATCAACATCCAAATATGCCCAGATAGCTCAGTCGGTAGAGCAAGGGACTGAAAATCCCTGTGTCCCTGGTTCGATTCCAGGTCTGGGCACCATTTCTATAAAGTCATAACTAAATGTTATGCTGCAGTTTTTTTAAAGTTTCTAATATCCAGCTCGACACCACTTTGAACAATTTCCGAAGCTGTTTTTAATAAGTCTTGAGTTACTTCACTATCAATATATTTTTCACCACAATTATCGCATACCATTGCAGGCACATGCCTGAATACTAAAGTAGCCCCTTCTTTTTCCAAAGTAACAGTGGTATCACCTTCAGTAATTTGACCATTTTTACAAATCACACACTGCATTTATTTCTTCCTCTTTTTAAAACCGGCATACCATTTATCCAGCTCAGGCTCATAAACAGTTATAACAATAATATTCTCTTGCTCATCAAGTGAATAAACAACATGCACAGGTCTTTTCTTAATGAAACCCAGGCTTAGTCGAGAGGGGTATGGCTTATCATTATTTACGAAAACGCTTAAAAACTCTGTCGAAATTAATACTGACCTTACAGAGTGTTTCTTCAAAGTCATAAGTTTCTCTGGAAAAGTCACCCTGTTTGTCATATTTGCCGTCTTTAAGCTTATAGACCTTGGCGTATAAATCATCCGGATAGACAATGACATAGTAAGTGACTTTTTCCGCTTCATACTTCTGAAACTTATAGCCTTCGTCATTTTTAGCTGTGCTTTTGGAAACCACCTCTACAATCAACTCAGGTGCTTTGGTAATATAAGCCTCATTGGGTTCATCACAGATCAGTACAACATCGGGGCGCAGTATCGTATCATCAGCCAGTTTATAGTCTTCTTCACCCAGAACCAGACAGCGTTCACAATCTTCAACAGAATTGCCAAGCTGTCTGGATATTTCATAAGCGATAGCCTGATGAGTAATCGTTGGCGCAGGACTCATGGCAACAGGAAAACCATCAAAAAGCTCCCATTTCCCTTCCCAGAGCTTGTAGTCTGCATAAGTATAGTGTTTGATAAAATTAACCGTTTTCATAAATAAACATCAGATAATCGCACTCTGGTTGCTCACCTTTATATCAATTATAGCAAACAATTAAAACTGAGCCTTAATTACATTATTTTCCTTTTTCTTTAATTCACACCATAATAAATCTACAGGTTGCTCCTTATCGGGAACATAACCGGTTTCACTTTCCAGAAGGATTTCCCTTACCCAGGCAATATTAAAGTCATTACAGGCCTCATCAAGCAGCTGCATCTTTCTATGAATAGTATCATAGGACAGCATTTTTTCCTGTGCCCTCATAATTCTGGGGTGTTGTGTACCGGTCACATTATCACCAATGAGCAATTCCTCATAGAGCTTCTCTCCAGGACGCAGACCGGTATAAACCAGCTCAATATCACCATTGGGATTATTCTCATCTTTTACTTCATAACCAGAAAGATGGATCATTTTTCTGGCAAGATCGGCAATTTTTACCGGTTCGCCCATATCCAATACAAAGACATCTCCACCCTGCCCCAGGGCACCAGCCTGTATAACCAACTGAGTCGCTTCTGGAATAGTCATAAAGTAACGTACAATATCGGGATGAGTTACCGTAACTGGACCGCCCTGTTTGATCTGCTTTTTAAACAATGGAACGACAGAACCCGACGAACCTAATACATTACCGAAACGCACCATACAAAAACGAGTACCCTGCATGGTATGCCTATCGGCAAGTGCCTGCAATACCATTTCAGAAAAACGTTTGGTAGCTCCCATTACATTGGTAGGACGTACAGCTTTATCCGTTGAAATTAACACAAAAGTTTCTACACCACTGTCAAATGCTGCCTCAGCAGCCCGGTACGTTCCAAAAATATTGTTTCGAATACCTTCTACAATATTTTCTTCAACAATAGGCACATGCTTATAGGCTGCTGCATGATAAACGGTCTGCACCCCGTAAACCATAAAGATACTCTGCAGACGTTTTTTATCCTGTACGGAACCCAGCAACGCAGTCATCTGAATACCCTCGGGCAGGATTTTCTTTAGTTCCTGCTCAATGGAATACAGGGCGTATTCTGACAGTTCAAATAAAACCAGGTGTCTGGGTTGATGTTTTATAATTTGACGGCACAGTTCCGAGCCAATGGAGCCACCCGCACCAGAGACAAAAACCACTTTATTTTTTATACACTTATCAAAAAGCTGGTTATCCGGTGCAACTGAATCTCTGCCCAGCAGATCCTGTATATCCACTTCCCGTAATTCAGCAATTTTTGCCTTACCACTGACAATATCCGCCAGTACCGGTATGGTTTTTACCTGTACCGGTAACGGCTCCAGATCAGCAATAATTTTTCTTTTCTGATGTATGGCAATCGAAGGCATGGCCAGAAGCACCTGTTTTATGCCTTCCTGCTGAATAAACTTTTCAAGATGATGAGGACGATAAACCTTAAGACCATTAATAACCTGACCTTTCAGCTTACGATTATCATCAAGAAATAAAACCGGCTCATATTCACTACCCTGACGTAAAGCTGTTAACAACTGACGACCCGCATCACCGGCACCGTAAATAGCCACTTTTTCTTTGTCTTTCTTAAGTAAAGACTGATAATAGAACCATATAATAAAACGCGAGCCCCCTACAAAAAATAAAGCGATTCCCCAATATATGAAGGGTATAGAACGTGGGATTCCATCCGCACGAGTCAAAAAGACCAGAGTCCCAACAATTAAGGCAGAAATAGATATTCCCTTGATAACAGCCAGAAAAGCTTCAATTCCCATAAAACGAATTACGGCCCGATACAAACCAAGCTTCAGAAAAACTACCACACTGAACAGGGTGTTCAGAATATAAACTATAAGCTCCTGATAATCAGTATGATATGGCTGTTCTCCCCAACGCAAACTAATTGCCAACCATAACGAGAGGGGCAACCACACAAGATCCGCAAGGATCATAAGGAACTGTTTAAAATTTTTGGACAATTCTTTTTTCGCCATAGAAAAAGTCTATCACACATCCTAAAGATATGATAAAACATGAATTAAGTACTTTCAGGCAAACCTGCATTATTTTTCTTTGCTATTAGAAACAGAGGTAAATAAGCAATAATTATAATAAAAATTACAGAGTGACTGTATTTATTAGCCAGCAAGGACAGTGGAAGTAACCAGAAAACATTTATAAATAATATACCCAATGTGACTGCTTTATGACCAAAGCGACGTGAGAGATTCTGATAAGCATGACTTCGATGAGCCTCATAAATCTTATCCCCTCTGACGAACCGTACCAGTAAGGTATAAGTAGCATCACTAATAAAAACTGCTAATAAAATTAACCAGATTACAAAATCAAGACTACCATTATTAGCTGTTATTAAGGACAGTCCACCTAACAGGATACCAATATATGCACTACCCACATCTCCCATAAAAATACGGGCAGGTGGCCAGTTCCAGAATAAAAAGCCGGTTAAAGCAGCAATTAAAATAAACAGAACAGGCAACAAATCCGTATGACCATTTAGAAACAGCAACACACCGGCACTGGCAGTCACACTGATAGCTTCAATAGTTGCAATACCATCTATACCATCCATAAAATTATAGAGGTTTAGTAACCAGACCAGATATAAAATACTTACTCCCCAAAAGAACCAGTAACTTATACTATTTTCACTCCCCCATGGAACAATGCCAAACCAGTAACACCCCCATACTGAAGCCAAAAAATGCACCAGAAGCCGATAACGAGCTGGAATATGCTCATGATCATCAATAAAACCAATAACGGCAACACTGGCCAGCCCTGACAAACCATAAACAACAGAGTGGGCAACACCATCAAGCCAATATAATGAAATTAAACCTGCATAAAACGACAGCACAATGGCCACCCCGCCTCCTCGAGGAGTTGGCATAGTATGGGAGCTACGTTTATTGGGTGTATCAATGATATTTTTTTTAAGCGCAAACTTTCTAACAACACCGGTCAGAATAAAAGCACCCAAAAATGTTAGAAAAATAATTATATTATTCAATGGTTTTTTTTATTCCTTCCATAACGGATACCTGAGGTACCCACCCAAGCAACTCTTTATTC
>JALTKC010000435.1 GCA_027076245.1 Gammaproteobacteria bacterium | reverse complement strand
CCGGCGTGAACAGGAACGTCAGCAGGTTGAACAGGCTCGTCTGGAAGCTCAGCAGGAAATTCAGCGTCTGAGTGAGCAGATGAAAGAAGAAAAGCGGGCCCGTGAAGAACAGGAACGCTTACGTTCCGCAGAACTGGCGGAAGCCCAGGAACGTATTGAGAGTGCCAATAAACGTGCTCAGGCTGCCGAACAGGCTCGTAAGGAGTTTGAGGAAGAACTGGAACAGGTTAAGGCAGAAACGGAACAGGCACGTGCTGAGATGGAGCAGATGCGTGAAAATATGGCGCAGGAACTTGAAGCTGAGCGTCAGGAACTGGAAGCTCAGCTTGCCAGACAACGTCAACAGATGGAACAGGAAAAACTGCTGCTGGCCGAAGAAGCCCAGAAGCTGGAGCAGGAAGCACTTAATTATCAACAGGAAATTATGGCCTTTAAGGCAGAAGTTGAAACAGCCAAACAACAGGCTTTAGAAGAAGCAGAACAACTGCGCAAGCAGAAAGAGCAACTGGAACAGCAGGCTCAGGAAGAAGCTCAACAGCTAAAAGAACAGCTGGAACAGACTCGTCTGGAAGCACAGAAAAAGTCGGAAGAATTAAAGAAAGAAAAAGAAGCCATGGAACAACAGGTTCTCCAGGAAGCTGAAGAACTAAAACAGCAACTGGAAGCTGCCAGACAGGAAGCTCAGAAAGAAGCGGAACGCCTGAAACAGCAGAAAGAAGAAATGGAGCAGGAAGCACGGGAACTCAAGGAGCATATGGAGCAAATTGAGCAGGCTAAACAGGAAGCCCAGAAAGAAGCGGAACGCCTGAAACAGCAGAAAGAAGAAATGGAACAGCAGGCCCGGGCAGAAGCCCAGGAGCTGAAAGAGCAACTGGAACAGATTGAAATTAATAAAAAACTGCAGGAACAGTCCATTGCCCTGCAGCGTGATGAACTGGCACGGCTACAGCAGGAGGCCGAACAGGCCCGCAGCCAGCTGGAAGCCGAATCTCAACGCAGCCGTGAAATTGAACGTCAGAATGCCCTGTTAAGAGCCAAGGAAGAAGCACGCAAACAGGCCATTGAAGAAGCCAAACGCCGTCGTGAAGATATTATGGCCAAAGCTCAGAGTGCCGCAGCCGTTCCTCCGGTTCTGCATCCTGAAGATTCACAACAGGTGGTTAATGGCGCACCGACCGGTGGCCCGGCAGACAGCTCTATTCATGATGAACTGAAAGCCGCTTATGATTCTATAAAGAAAGAAACGTAATAGCCATTGAATCCATTCTGCCTTGGTCATTTATCAACATTGAAGTTACGGCTGTCTGATGCCTGCTGATAAAACCTGGTTGATTCCGGCTCAGGACATTGAAGTAACTACGGAAATAAAACGCAGCCGTTTTATTGCCCATATTGCTCACTGCCCGGATCCGCAGCAGGCCAAGGTTGTTATTGAACAGGATAAACAGCGTTATCCTGATGCCCGGCATCATTGCTGGGCCTATATAGCCTGCCCGCCTGATTCTGCCTCAGCCGTGCGTTTTTCTGATGCCGGCGAACCTTCGGGTACTGCAGGCAAACCAATTTTAAATGTTCTGCAGCACAGTGGGTATGGGGAAATTATCTGTGTGGTCAGCCGCTATTTCGGCGGCATCAAACTGGGGGCCGGCGGTCTGGTTCGTGCCTACAGCAATAGTACTCAGGCAGCCATTGAACAGTTAGCCGTTAAGGAAGTTATACGAAGAACAGCGGTCACTATCCGTTTCCCGTACTGTTATGAATCCGATATCCGATATTTTCTGGACAGTCATGATATACCACTCACTAAAGTAGATTATCAGCAGCAGGTAATTTTTACTCTGGAACTGGAACAGAACTGCATGGCAGAAACCCGCCAACAATTGCAAAATATCTGTAAGGGTGAACTGAGTACGGAAGCTTTACATTTTTAATACAGCAAGATCTTATACAGGTTTTATTTTACCATTATGTCCGTTACTGATAATCACAACTTACGCCATACTCAAAACAGTCTGGACAATTTTTTTAAGCGCTTTATCAATATCGTTGAAGCCCAAACCGGCGAACTGCCGGTAATCGAATACGATGAGCACATGCTGTCAGACTGCCTGCAGGGTAAACCATTTATGTCGGAACAGATGCAGTATTCCATTCACTGGCAGCCGTTTCTACGCCCTGACAACCCGGACAGCCCTGACAAAAACAGTGATCTGGCAGGCCTGGAAAAGGCACTGGAAATCCAGCTGCACCCTGATATACCGGTATTTTTCAGCCGTTACTGGTCTGACCATGTGGATGCTGTTTTTCAGCAGGGCAATTTAAGCCTGATGTTTGTCTGGAATGAGGATGATATGCAGCGTTTAATTGAAAATCAGCTGGGTCATGCCCTCAATAAGATTCGTAATAAACAGGCACTCACTTTTTTTATTGCCTGTACCGATTCTGATTATATTATCAGTATAGACAATGAATCCGGTCAGGTGGTACTGGAACGCCCAGGCTATGGTGTTGAAAAAGTACTGGCCGTCACTCTGTCTGACTTTCTGGATGAACTGGAATACGGCAGGGTTGAAGCGGAATAACCTTATATGCACAAAAACCATGCTCAAACAATTTTTTGACAAACTGACCCATAAGCCCGATCCGGTACGTATGTATTCTGCCGGTATCAGCGATGTGGGCCGGCGCCGCAAACTCAATGAAGATAATTTTCTGATTGATGAAAAGCTGGGCCTGTTTATTGTCGCTGACGGCATGGGCGGACATGATGCCGGAGAAGTGGCCAGTAAACTCGCCATTGAAACCATATTTAACCATATAAAAAAAATGCTCAATGAACAACAGGACGAAGCCAGCCCGACCCGGTTCAGTTCCGTACTTCAGGATGCTATCGAAGAAGCCAATAACCAGACGCACTGCTATAATATTGCCAAAGGTCTGACAGAAGGCCGGGGTATGGGCACTACAGTTACCGGTTTCTGGATTGATGCCTATCATAAGAACGCCAAAAAGCAATTACATGCCTTTAATGTCGGGGACAGCCGTACCTATCGTTTTGCAGACAACAAACTGGAGCAGCTCAGTACCGATCACAGTCATTATCAGCTCTGGCTGGATACCGGACGGGAAGGCAAAGCCCCTAAACATAATATTATCTACAAGGCCATTGGCCCCTGGAAACGAATCGCCGCAGAACAGCAGATCATCGAATTACACAAGCGTGATTTATTTTTACTGTGCTCCGACGGTCTGTGTGATATGCTCAGTGATACAGAAATAGAAACCATTCTGAAAGAAAACAGAAGCCGCCCATTAAACACCGCTGCACAGGCATTGATTGACGCTGCCAATAACGCCGGCGGTAAAGATAATGTTACAGTAGTACTGGTTAAGCCGGAAATTTAACGAGTCTGAAGCACATCCTGACGTTCAATCTCCAGAGTATATTGTCCATGCTCATCTCGATGTGCAGCATTATCCATCAAATACACTCTAATGGTATAAACCCCTTCTTTTGATAATACTCCCTGGAATTGCGTACCACGTAATGAACCGTTAAAAAAGGCATCGGTCTTTTCCCCCGGTTCCATAATATTAAAAACATTATAACGATTGGTTGATTTTAATATAATCCGGAAGGCCTGCCCCTTTTTGGCTGACAGAAGATAGTCATAGGATTCATGGGCAGCAACATGTCCGTTCATTGCCACACTATTTTGACCCTCTGGAAAGAGGATTTTCTGAACTTTATTATTGTTCTCATTGTTGTCCTCATTGGCACTGAGGCTCCCTGAATACATTAGCACAAACACAATCAGTGTAGTAAGAGTCTGTTTAAAAACAGTTATTGATTCATTAGATCCTTTCATAAATTATGCCTTCATGGTTTCCTTAATTTTTAACCTTCAGAAAATTAACACATCTGTTAATCACAATCCACTGCTTCTGCCGCACGAATCAATAATTCCGGTCCCTGCCCTTTTTTCCAGGCATTTTCACTTAAAATACGTCTGAAAGTCCGGGCACCCGGGCAGGAGTGCATCAGACCCAGAGTGTGCTTTGTCATCTGGATCAGGGGAACACCCTGCTGCATCTGGGTTTCAATATAGTCTGCATAAGCCTGTATCACCTGCTTTCGGCTCAGGGAAGCTTCTGTTACTCCATAGAACAGACGGTCTACCTCAGACATCAGATAGGTATTATGATAAGCCTCGCGGCCAATCATCACTCCGTCAACCTGTTCAAGATGCCTCTGCATATCTGCCAGTGTTTTAATACCGCCGTTAATAGTAATATGCAGTTCAGGAAAATCCTGCTTGAGCTGATACACAAAGTCATAACGCAGCGGCGGAATGGTCCTGTTATCCTTAGGGCTTAACCCTTCCAGCCAGGCCTTGCGGGCATGAATGGTAAAATAACGGCAGCCGGTCTCACTGACCGCTTCCACCAGATACTGTAGCTGGTCATAATGATCTTCATGATCAATACCGATACGGGTTTTCACAGAAACCGGAATATCCACACTCTCTGTCATGGCCGCCACACATTCTGCCACCAGCTCCGGCTTTGCCATCAGACAGGCACCGAACATGCCGGACTGAACCCGGTCACTGGGACAACCCACATTCAGATTAACCTCATCATAGCCCTGTTCCTGTGCCAGCACACAGCAGCGTGCCAGTTCTTCAGGATTACTACCGCCCAGCTGGAGGGACAGGGGCTTTTCTTCAGCACTGAAGCCCATAAAACGGGGCAGGTTATTCCCATATAAAATAGCGCCAGTGGTCACCATTTCGGTATATAACCACATATGGCGAGAGACCAGTCGAAGCAGATAGCGAAAATGCCGATCAGTCCAGTCCAACATGGGGGCCAGACTGACTTTACGCGGATCGGCTGTTGTTAAATGGCGTACATTAGACATCGAATCCGGCTTTTGTTGCATTAAGGACATTAAAAACCCTTTCCTTCCTGAAAATAATCGCCATATAATACTATACTTACAGCAAGAACCTGAATTTCACCTTAACAGAACAGAGCAGATGACCTCACATCCCGCCGCAAACAGGCATAAGCTATTGACTATAAAACACTTCATCAGCCTGGGGTTGTTACTGCTTTTGTCTGTCCTGAGCATCAGTCCGCTGTATGCCGCCAACGAAAAAAACTCAGCAATTGATATTTCTGATCGCTATAAAAAACAGCGCACTATTTTTCTAAAAGCTGAAAGCGCCCTGAAAAAAGGCCAGTATGCAAAATACCGCAAATATTACCGCCAGCTTAAAGGTTATCCCCTGCAGCCTTACCTGCGCTACAGGGAATACCGCAAAAAACTGTCCAGTCTGCCTGAGGCCGATGTGCTGGCTTTTTTCGAGCAATACAAGGATACGCCCTATGCTGACTGGCTGCGTGTCAACTGGCTGGATAAAAAAGCTAAAAGCAGACAATGGCAGCAATATATTAATGCCTATACCCCCCAGAAGTCTGTAGAACGTCAGTGCCATTACGTCAACGCTCTGATCCAGACCGGCCATAAGGAAAAAGCATTTTCCAGAGTCCCAGAGCTGTGGCTCAGCGGTGAGTCCAGGCCACGCAGCTGTGACCCGGTTTTCAAAGCCTGGAAACAGGCCGGTATGCTGTCGGATGATCTGATTATAGCGCGTATTAAACTGGCCATGAAAAAGGGGCGTACCAGCCTGGCCAAATACCTGGCACGCTCACTAAACAAGGAAGAACAGCAATGGGTTCAGGAGTGGATTAAAATCTATCATAAGCCGGCTCTGGTCCTGAAAAGTAAACGTCTGCAGCAGGATCACCTGTTTAAACAAGATATTCTGGTTCATTCCGTAGAAAGAATGGCGCGGCGTCAGCCGGAGGCTGCCATCAAGCTGTTAAAATCATTACAGCAGAACAATACTTTCACTGAAGCGGAACAGGCCAAAATGTATCGTGCCATCGGTATGAAACTGGCCTGGCGTCATGGTAAAGGTGCCTGGAAATGGCTGGATAAAATAACCGATCAGTACAGCGATGAAACGGTGCGTGAATGGCGGGTACGCAGTGCCATACGCGAAGGCAACTGGGACGCTATTGCCAGTGCCATCAACCGCCTGCCGGAAGAAGAGCAGAAAAACCTGCGCTGGCAGTACTGGCTGGCTTCCGCTAAAGAACATCAGGGCAATACTGAGCAGGCCGAAAAAGACTATTCTGCCATGGCTAGTCAGCGCAGTTATTACAGTTTTCTGGCGGCCGACAAAATGGACATGCCTTACGAGTTTCGCAACAACCCGTTACAGCCCAGCCAGCAAGAACTTCAGGCCATTGCTGAAAACCCCGGTTTATTACGCGCCCGGGAGTTCTACTTCCTGGGCCGAGATCTGCAGGCACGCCGGGAATGGTATTTTACCACCCGCAAACGCATGGATAACCAGCAACGAGCCATTGCAGCCAAGGTAGCCCAGCTCTGGGGCTGGCATAACCGGGCCATTATCACCATGGCTCATACTGATCAGAGAGATGATATTGACTTACGTTTTCCGGTACTGCAAAAAGACCGGGTAATAAAACATTCTAAAAAACAGGATATTAAACCGGCCTATACCATGGCTGTGATACGCCGCGAAAGCGCTTTTGCTACCGATGCCCGTTCCCGGGTCGGTGCTCTGGGCCTGATGCAGATCATGCCGGCCACCGGCAAGGTGATTGCGCAAAAACTGGAAGTGAAATTTCACAGCAAAAACCAGTTATTAAACCCGGAGACCAATGTGGCATTCGGCACCAAGTATCTGAATATGATGCTGCAGAAGTTCTATAAACAGCCGGCCCTCGCCAGCGCTGCCTATAATGCCGGCGGACACCGGGTTAAGGCCTGGCTACCCGAGAAAAAAGCCATGCCAGCCGACCGCTGGATAGAAACCATTCCCTTTAAGGAAACCCGCGAATACGTCAGCAGTATTCTGGCTTATACCGCCATATATGAACAACAGATGGGTCTGCCGCAAACCCGCCTGGAACAGGTAATGCAGAACGTCCCCAGTAAAAAATCAGGAAAATAACCAATACATGAAGCAATATCTTGAGCTCTGCCAGAGAATCGTGGATGAAGGTGTCTGGGCCGATAATAAACGCACAGGCAAACGCTGTTTAACCGTGATTAATGCCGACCTGACCTATAACGTAGCAAACAATGAGTTCCCGCTGGTCACCACCCGTAAAAGTTTCTGGAAGTCCGCCATTGCTGAAATACTTGGTTATATCCGGGGCTATGACAATGCCGCCGATTTTCGCAGAATCGGTACTAAAACCTGGGATGCCAATGCCAATGAAAACCCGGACTGGCTGGCCAATCCTCATCGCAAAGGTACCGATGACTGCGGCCTGATTTATGGCGCTATCGGCCGTAATTTTCCCAAACCCGATGGCGGTTCCGTGGATCTGCTGCGCCAGATTGTGGATGACCTCTCTCAGGGCATTGATAACCGGGGCGAAATTTATACCTTTTACCATCCCGGCGCCTTTCACCTGGGCTGCTTACGTCCCTGCATGTACAGCCATCATTTTTCCCTGTTAGGCGATACGCTGTACCTGAACAGCACCCAGCGTTCCTGTGACGTCCCCCTGGGGCTGAATTTTAATATGGTGCAGGTTTATGTTCTGCTGGCTCTGATGGCCCAGATCACCGGCCATAAAGCCGGCCAGGCCTACCATAAAATCGTCAATGCTCATATTTATGAAGACCAGCTGGATTTAATGCGTGACGTCCAATTAAAGCGAAGCCCCTATCCCCCGCCACAGCTTAAAATCAACCCGGACATTAAATCCCTGGAAGATCTGGAAACCTGGGTCAGCCTGGATGATTTTGAAGTAGAAAACTATCAGCATCACGACCCCATCCGCTATCCGTTTTCTGTCTAAATAGCCATCCAGGAACAACTTAAAGAACCTGAGGGTTCAGGTATTTCTGCCCTCGTTCCTGCAGGCTCATTAATATATATCGCCCATAGAAGTTCCAGCCAGACGGTCATAATACCTGGCGCGGTAAAGCAGGCGTTTTTGCTGGTCATTATCCTCAAAGGCACTGCGGTCATGCAGGACATTGTTGCTGATCAGGCCCATGCCCGATTCCAGTTTGCCCTGATAGATATAGGGTGAATCGCTTTCCAGTAATTGTTCAAGGTAGTTTACGGCTTCCTGTGTCAGTGGATCATCCTTCCACACTACATTACGGGTTCGAATGGTATAGCGCATATGCAGTTCGCCGGTATCAGGCCGCACTGAAAATACCGGGCCGGTTTCTGCCTTGCGGGCTATATTACCGTCCTTGTCCATCCGTGCCGGTATGGTCATCACATCCTCAGCCATTAAAGCCTGTATATAATCCGGGTTCCTGTCCCGCAATTCAATATAGGCCACTTCATGATCCATCAGACGGTTTTCACCCCCCGTGGGCGCAGGTACAACACAATGCAGATTCAGAGCATGGATCTGCTTATCAGCCGTATTATAATAGCCGTCCGTATGCCAATTAATGGCATGGTTGCTGTACGGGATGTAATTTTTCCGTGCCCCCTCCTCTACTACAGTTAACGAAGTCAGACCCGACTCATCAGCCAGCCAGTTATGATCCAGACGGCTTAGCTTAAATACTCGCCCCAGAACCAGGGGAATTTCCGGATCCGGATCATCTCCAGTCTGCCCGGCATAGATCACCATATTGGTCTGTCGGCAAACCTCAAGCAGTTTCTGATGCTCAGATTCACTCAGTTTTCGCGGATCATCAATTTCCACCATCAGTTCACCCAGTGTAGTGGGGTAGTGATGCATTTTTTGCTCGCGCCATTGCAAATATTGGTTTTCATTTTCAAGCAGAAAGGGGCTGGTAATGGTCATTTGTTAATTTCCTGACTATGGGAGATATGACAGGCTATTAAATGATAATCAGAGTGGAATTGAATTGATATTGATCAGAGTGGATTAAAAAATTTTGCTTAAAATATGTTCAATTTTCTCTTTTTTTAGCGGCTTGGTCACAAAACCATTCATATGTGCGGCACGGCATAATAAACGGATCTGTTCAGATTCAGTGCCGGTCAGAGCAAAGATGGGGGCATAGGAAAGCTGTTTTTCACGGATAATTGTGGCCGCAGCCAGGCCGCCGACTTCCGGCATTTCCAAATCCATAAATATAAGCTGATAGGTGCTTTTTTCACAGCAATCTATGGCCTGTTGTCCATTTTCTGCCGTATCCACCTCCAGCCCGTAATGACTGAGCAGCTTCTTACCGAGCATGAGATTAACTTTGGCATCATCAACAAACAGAACTTTACCGTGATATTGTTGAAGGCTTGATTCTGAATCCATTAATAATCTTATCCAGATAGAAGTAATTATATGTAACTATATTTTGTAATTACAGGGAGCAATAATAAGTAGTGTAGGCAAATAAACTCAAAATTGACAGATTTCAGTGCTTATCTTTTTTACGACAATTTTTTGCTACCGGCAAAAATCAATGATAAACTCTAAGGTTCAGGAATTATAAGTTCATAAAATTATTATTTAATTTGATAACTGTTTGATACTCATTTTTAAAACAGTTTTTTTGATAACTTTTTATAAGCGTTTTTTTGATAACAACAGACTAAAAAATCACGTCACTGGAGATTTAGAGATGGCAGCAAATTCTAATACCAAATTAACCATTATCGCCACTAAAGGCACACTTGACTGGGGTTATCCTCCGTTTATTCTGGCCAGTACAGCGGCGGCACTGGGTAAAGAAGTGTCTATTTTCTTTACTTTTTACGGCTTAAGATTATTGTTAAAAGACACCAATGCCCTGAAAGTGACTCCAATTGGTAATCCTGATATGCCTATGAAAATGCCAATGGGACCTGAGTGGTTCCGTTCTATTGACTGGGCACCCTTAATTCCTAATATTGTCTGGCAGATCCCCGGTATTGAAACCTTTGCCACATCCATGATGAAAAAGACTATTGCCAATAATGGTGTGGCGCCTTTATCTGAGTTAAGAGAATTATGTCAGGAAGCGGAAGTTAAATTCCTGGCCTGTCAGATGACCGTTGAATTATTTGGTTTTGATGAGTCTGACTTTATTGACGGCATTGACTTTGTAGGTGCTGCAACATACTTTGAAGAATCCAATGATTCTGAGAGCACTCAGTCTCTTTATATGTAATGCTACTCATCCAGCACCTTATCTTAAAAGAGCAGGTGCTGGATTAATAAGCAAAAGCTGTATAAAAACTATATATACAGTGTAATATCTGCCTCCCCGGCAAACTCAAAATAGGCCGCTGTTCCAGCGTAGCTGACTTCATCAATAAACGAATTAATATCCACTTCAAATAAATCCACTGTCATCTGACAGGCAGTAAACTTTACACCTGAGTCCAGACAAACCTGGCGCAGTTCCTGCAAAGGCGCTACCCCTTTATCAGCCAGTTTACGCTCCATCATATTAGTAATAAAATTCTGTACACCAGGCATAGCCTGCAGAATGACCGGAGCGGGAAAAGGGATGGGCATACCGGGATTACCCAGAGAAGAAACCTGCAGATTAAGATTTTTTTCCAGTAACTGCAGTCCGTAAAAGGTAAAAAATATTTCTGTTTCGTAGCCCAGAGCAGCGGCTGTACTGGCCAGAATAAACGGCGGATAGCCCCAGTCCAGTGTGCCCTTACTGGCAATAATCGCCATTCTTTTACTCATTGGTGTTTCCCCCTAATCCTGACCTTCTCCTAAAGAGAGAAGGGATTTACATTATACTAATGTTGCTTTTTATACGCAGACCACATTAAATAAACCCCAAATAATATCATGGGCAGTGACAGTATCATTCCCATGGTCAGCCAGTCACCGGCAATAAAACCGCCTTTTCCCATTTGAGCGTCAGGCTGGCGAACAAATTCAACCAGTGTCCGAAAGAGTCCATAGCCAATCAGGAACAGGCCGGAAACGGCCTTCCCCGGACGCGGACGGCTTGAATAAAACCACAGAATAATAAACAGCAGTACGCCTTCCAACAGGAATTCATACAACATGGAGGGATGACGCGGCAGCCCGAGGGGATCGGTCGGGAAAATCATCGCCCAGGGCAGATCCGTTGGCCGCCCCCAGAGTTCTGCATTGATAAAATTACCAATTCGCCCAGCTGCCAGCCCGAACGGCACCATAACGGCAATAAAATCGGTAACCTCAAAAAATTCCTTCTGGCTTTTACGGGCAAACAGCCACATGGCAAACAGCACACCCAGCAGTCCCCCGTGAAAGGACATCCCCCCCCTCTGGATCTGAAACAGAACCAGAGGATCATGCATAAAATAGTCAAAATTATAAAACAGGGTATAGCCTATTCGCCCCCCTAATACCACACCCAGTGCGCCATAAAACAGCAAATCATCGATCTGCTCATAAGTCCAGCTAACATGAGGTTGTTTTGACTTCAGGCGGGCAAAAAACCAGAACCCGGCAAAGGCCACCAGATAGGTGACTCCATACCAGTGAATGTCCAGCGGCCCAATGGATACAGCAACAGGATCAATATTTGGATAGCTTAACATCAGACAGGCAGTACCCGGTTAATAAAGGATTTAATATAGACCGTTTCAGGAATAGCAGGATGCACCGGATGATCCGGTCCCTGATAACCCCGTTCCAGCATCTGGGCAAAACGGTCCAGATGCCGTGCGGCTCCCTGAATCTGCTGCAACAGCGTCTGCTCCGGCATATGATGGGAACAGGAGGCCGATACCAGCAGACTGTCCCGATTGCATAACTGCATGGCCATCTGGTTTACCCGGCGATAGGCATTCATGCCTTCCTTAAAATCTTTTTTGCGTTTGATAAAGGCTGGCGGATCAACAATAACTATATCAAATTTTTCTTTTTCATTACGCAGATGCTTGAGCACTTCAAAGGCATTACCCTGAATACTGGTAATATGATTAAAACCATTCAGTTCAGCACTTTGATCCAGCCAGTCCAGAGCCTGTTCTGAAG
>JALTKC010000434.1 GCA_027076245.1 Gammaproteobacteria bacterium | reverse complement strand
GGGATCAGCCACAAGGGTCATGACAACGGCTCTTGCGGTTTTTTTTATCAGCCTTTTTCCCCTGACGCAGGTATCGGCCAATGATTCAATCCCGGAGCTCCTGTCCAGTTTTGTCTCTAATGGTGCCAGCCAGCTTTTTGACGGCACCTTTGTCTATCTGTACGGGGATCAGGTTCAGACCATAAAAGTTCATCGCAGCCTGAATGATAAAGGCAAGGTGGTGGAATCCTTCAGTCATATTGATCATCCTCAGGAAAACCATTCCAGGGTACTGGTTAATCAGTACTGCAGCCTGCCAAACGGCTGGCAATATCAGTTTAATGCTATGTCTTCCAGTTTCCCGTTCCGGGTGAATAATCGCTTTGAGCAGTTACAGAAATATTATACATTTGAGTCGGTACCATCCAGAAAAGTGGCCGATATAGAAACCAGAGGGATAGGTATTAAAGCTTCTGATCCCTATCGTTACAGTTATAAACTCTGGTTTGAACCGCAATCCGCAACCCTGATGAAATACCAGCTGCTCAGTGCGGATAATAAAATTGTGGAACAGTACCTGTTTACCGATATTACTTTTTATCCCTCTGTTATTGCTGCAGTATCGGAACAACAGACAACTCCTTCTTGTTATCAGCGTTTTACAGGGTTACAGGAGGCGACAGAAAAATATTTAGATCTACCGTCATTTCCTGCCGGTTATGAACCGGTGTCCTATCGTAAAGGCCGCATTGGACATAGTGACCGTTATGCTGAGCAGTTTCAGATCAGTGACGGTCTGGCCGATGTTTCGGTTTTTATAGAAGATGTTATGGATAAAAGTAAACATATCAGCGGCGTGGTTCGCATGGGTCCTATGACCGTGGCCGGTAAAACCATTGGCACCCATCAGGTGACCGTTATTGGGGCGGTACCGGTTGAGGGTGCGCTCAAAATGCTTGATGCTATTAAGGTGCCCTGATGGTTGAGGAGCAGGCCCGGGTAGTGGACAGGGAAGGGGACTATGTCTGGGTAGAAACCCAACGCCAGACCAGTTGCGGCTCCTGTTCCGTAAAAAACGGCTGTGGTACCCAGGTGTTATCAAAAGTATTTGGCAACAAATCGGCCTGGATTCGTTGCCGTAATACCTGTCAGGCTAAAATTGGCGATCAGGTCATTATCGGTATTAATGAAGGTGACTTATTATCAGGCTCCTTTCTGCTGTATCTGCTGCCGATACTAAGTATGATTGCTGTCTCAGGAACCGGTGTGGCCATAGCCGGACAATGGTGGTCTCAGGGAACTGATCTGCTGGCTATTATCGGTGCTGTTATCGGTCTTCTGGCAGGCTTGAAATACTCTCGTCTTATCAGTCAAACAGGCAACCGGAAACGTATCCATAAAAAATCAGGTCATGGCACTGAAAACACAAAGTATGAGCCGGTTCTTCTGCGCAAGGTTAATACACTATCGTCTGTAAAACCAGTTATCTGGACTAAATCGTGACAGTCAATTTTTATTACCGAAACGGCTGTCATCTGTGCGAAGACCTTTATGCCGAACTCCTGCCTTATGAAACTTCCCATGGCCTGAAGATCATTATGCATAATATTGATAAAGAGCCATCTCTGAAAGAAAAATATAATGAACGGGTGCCGGTACTGACGGATGCCTCAGATAATGAAATCTGTCATTATTTTTTTGATAAGGCCGGTTTTGAAAAGTTATTAAGCGATCCTTCCTGAATACTCTACTTTCTACCCATAATTTGTTACAATTGCCGGTTTTATTGACCCTTTAAGGCTGGAAATACTAAGTGGCTGAACTCGAGTTTATACGTAACTTTTCAATTATTGCCCATATTGATCATGGTAAGTCCACACTCTCGGATCGACTGATTCAGATCTGCGGCGGATTAACTGAACGTGAAATGCAGGCCCAGGTGCTTGACTCCATGGATATTGAACGGGAACGGGGCATTACCATTAAGGCACAAAGCGTTTCCCTGGATTATAAGGCCGATGACGGCCATACCTATCAGCTAAACTTTATTGATACACCCGGACATGTGGATTTTTCCTATGAAGTTTCCCGCTCACTGGCGGCCTGTGAAGGGGCTTTGCTGGTTGTGGACGCATCACAGGGTGTCGAAGCCCAGAGTGTGGCCAATTGTTATACTGCTATTGAGCAGGGGCTGGAAGTGCTGCCGGTACTGAATAAAATTGATCTTCCGGCTGCCGATCCCGTGCGGGTTATGACTGAAATTGAAGAAGTCATTGGTCTGGATGCGATGGACGCCCCGCTGGTCAGTGCCAAGACCGGCGAAGGCATGCATGAACTGCTTGAGTATCTGGTCAAACATATTCCGCCACCTCAGGGTGATCGGGATGCTCCATTACAGGCCCTGATCATTGACTCCTGGTTTGATTCCTATCTGGGTGTGGTGTCACTGGTGCGGGTGATGCAGGGGACTTTAAAAGTTAAAGACAAGATGCTGGTTATGTCCACTGGCAAGACTCATGTAGTGGATGGCGTAGGTATTTTTACCCCCAAGCGAGAAAAGAAAACGTTCCTGACCGCCGGTGAAGTGGGCTATGTCATTGCCGGCATTAAGGATATTTACGGAGCACCGGTGGGTGATACACTGACCACGGCCCATAACCCCTGTCAGGAATCTCTGGAGGGCTTTAAGGAAGTTCAGCCCAGGGTTTTTGCCGGTTTATTTCCGGTTACCTCAGATGATTATGAAGGTTTACGAGAGGCTCTGTCCAAGTTAAAGCTGAATGATGCAGCATTATTTTACGAGCCTGAAGTGTCTCAGGCGCTGGGTTTTGGTTTCCGTTGCGGTTTTCTGGGTATGCTGCATATGGAAATCATACAGGAGCGGCTGGAACGTGAATATGAACTGGATTTAATAACCACGGCACCGACGGTTATTTATCAGGTGCTGACCACCAAAGGCGAAATCATTGAAATCGACAATCCGGCGGATCTGCCGGATCGTTCCACCATTGAAGAGATTCGCGAACCCATTATTATTGCCAATATTTTAATGCCTCAGGAATATGTGGGCAATGTGATCAGTCTGTGTATTGAAAAGCGTGGTGTCCAGAAGAAAATGCAGTATGTGGGCAATCAGGTCAATATGACCTTTGAAATGCCTATGAACGAAGTAGTACTGGACTTTTTTGACCGTCTGAAGTCCGTCAGTCGCGGGTTTGCCTCCCTGGAATATCACTTTGA